>NZ_JAHREU010000003.1:207507-226359 GCF_020883145.1 Microcoleus sp. CAWBG27 | reverse complement strand
TGTTGTTGCGCTTCAGCGCTCTTTGCTCCTGATATAAGCAAGAGCGCTGAAGCGCAACAACGTACCTTTTTGATTTGAGGTATGTTGTTGCGCTTCAGCGCTCTTTGCTCCTGATATAAGCAAGAGCGCTGAAGCGCAACTACGTGCCTTTTTGATTTGAGATTTACAGAGATTCAAAATTAGCAGTAAAACCCTCTAAAGTCAAGCATTCATCCATAAAATCCTCTACATCATTGACATTCTCAAGTTTATATTCCATGATGCGTTGACCGTCGCCTTTCATCTTTTTGGAAGAAAGAGGTGTAGCCGGATATTTGTCAGCAATGACTTTGAAAGCTTTGGAATTGACAGTCCAGCTTTCCGCAGAACATTGAATGATTAAAAGCCACATGATAAAATTCCTCCTTTGCTAAGGTACGTAGTTGCGCTTCAGCGCTCTTGTTGTCTATATGAAAGAGCGCTGAAGCGTAACAACGTACCTAAAAAATCCTTTGGTATTCAGGTTGGTGAAACTTAGCTCGATAGTGCCGACAAATCAAGGGATTCTGTTGTTTGGAAAAAAGCTAAAAGCCGATCGACTATTTGAGCAACACCACCCTTAACATTCGACTCAACATTCAAAGGCATCACCGGATCGTGCAGTGACAAGCGTAGCAGAAACCAGCCCGATTCGCTAGCTGACGTGCAGGAAACTCGCAAACCTTCGTAATTATTGGGTACAATTCCCCAGTCGGCTTGGGTTGAGACAAATTCTTGCAGTTGCTCAATGACGCTAGTTCCGTGGGCTTTGAAATCATCCACACCAATTTTAATCCGAAACTCTGCACTTTCTTCAGGCTCTTGTAAATTCGCAATTAAATCCGGCAAAGATTGATTGGCTAATTTGGATTTAGCTAACTCTATCAATAATTTGCTCACCAAGTAAGCACCATCATCCAAAAAGTAATTTTCCTTCAAAGCACCATGTCCAGAAGTTTCAATCGCCAGCCATGATTCCTGTCCCGCTGCATTGAGACGAATCGACTCGTCAATCACATTTTTGTAACCGCGTTTAAAGCGATGGTGAATTCCTTTCAAATCCTGTTCGATGAATTGCGTTAAGCCATCGGATGTGATAGAATCTGTAACGACGGTAGAGCCTGGGTGCTCTTGTAGGACGATCGCCGAAATCAACGCGATTAACCGATTGCGATTCAGTTCCTTGCCAAATTGATCCACAGCCGCACTGCGATCGACATCCGTATCAAAAATAATCCCAAAATCAGCTTGATTGGCAATTACCGCTTGACAAATTGACTGCATTGCCTGTTTATCTTCGGGATTCGGCACGTGATTCGGGAATGTACCATCCGGTTCTAAAAATTGGCTGCCCGTCGTGTCGGCACCTAAAGGTTTTAAGACTTTATCCACATAAAATCCGCCCGCACCATTCCCCGCATCCACAACAATTTTCAACCCTGTCAGCGGCTGCTCAAAATTATCGGGATGATTGACTGATTCCCTAATCTTTTCGACGAATTGGTTGCCATAAACAGAGATAAAATCATGCTTGGTAATAGTACCGGGAACGGCAGTTGTTTCAAACTCATTGGTTTCGGCAAATGCTAAGATATCGCTAATATCTTTTTTTTGTAATCCACCGTTAGCAGTGAAAAACTTTAAGCCGTTGCGATTAAAAGGTAAATGGCTAGCAGTCAGCATAATCGCGCCGTCGCACTCAAAACCTGGGGTGATTGTACTCATAAACATGGCGGGAGTTGATGCCATTTCAAAATCATATACTGTAGAACCAACTGAGGCGATGCCGTCCATGACTGCTTGCATTAAAGTTGGCCCGGATAGGCGACTGTCACGCCCGATCGCAATTATCAACTTTTCGGCTGGTTTATGGACTTTCTGCACCAGCCAACTGACAAAGGATTGACCTAAAATTGTCGCTATTTCCGGCGTGAGGTTGACTGTTTCGCCGGGAACCCCTTCGAGGGCGATACCGCGAATGTCCGATCCATTTTGCAGTTTTGTCCAGTTGAAGTTTTGCATAATGATTGATGGTAATTAGAAGGAAGAATGAAGAAGATAATACGGCGGTTGAAACCGAAGGATTTTTTAGGTACGTTGTTGGGCTTTAGCCCCAGATTCAGGGCTAAAGCCCAACAACGTACCTTTTTTAATGTGGCAATACAGATTACTGGGAATTTTAACCCCGTCACCACTGAGATTAAACTCTCAGTCTTTAGTCGCGTTCAACGCTATAAGTTGCCTGCAAACTGAACTCACCATGCGCGGGGACTTCGACAATATCTGTAGCGGCATTGGTCGTTTCCACGCAGATTAAGCGCTGATAATCTGCATCATCGAGGTCGGCCATGTTTTTAGAAATTGTCACCCAGGGATTCCACACAACGGCGGATTTACTGCCAGATGATTTAATCCGAATCCGACGGTTGAGGGCGGCATCGTCTATGACGAATTCGTTGGTGACATCGAGATAAATTCGATCGACCTCACCGACAGCTACGACTGCACCTACTTGAGTTTTTTCGACTCCACCGTCAACTTTATCAAGATATTGGCTGTTTTCTAAACCCAACACCTGCACGCGGTTGATGTCTCCGACTAGAAAATAGGTGTGGAAGGCTTGGGTGAGGGGAAATGCTTTGTCGCCGAGATTGCGGGTGATTAATTCTACTGTGAGAGTGGTGCCAATCGTAATGGCGATCGCCAGTTCAAAAGCTTGAGGCCAAATTGCTCTAGTTTCCTCAGTATCCTTGAGGCCTAGAGTGACTTTGGTTGCGCCGTCAGGAGTTGTAGCGGTGTTGACGACATTCCAGAGGCGATTTCGCACAAACCCGTGGGCTGGGCGGCCCAAACCTTCGGGATCTGGGCCAAACCAGGGCCAACAGATGGGTACACCGCCTTTGATGGCTTTCCCTTCGGCGTAGTAGGCTTTGTCGCTGAGGAACATCAAATCTGCGGTTTCGGTGGCTGGTTGGAAGGAGAGCACTTGGCCGGAATACACAGATATCAAGGCTTTGGCTTGGCCGTTGTCGATGTGAATCATGGGGAAACCGCCGTTTCCGCTGGCGAAGGTGAGGTGGCCGGCGATGCTGTAGTCTGTGTTTAGTTGGTCAATGCTCATGCTGGTGGCTTGGTTAACTGCTTCACAATTATCTCAGGAGTTTAGTATTTATGTTTAGCTATTTAGCAAGTAGTTTCAAATAGTAGCTTTGTAGGGTTATCAAGAAGTGAAATAGATATTAAGAGGATTTTACCACAGAGAGCGCAGAGGACACAGAGAGAGGAGGAATCAGCGGTTTTTCACGAAATCCAAAACCCTCATAACACTCTTCCCTCTGCGCCCTCTGCGTCCTCTGTGGTTCAAAAATCTTCTCTTAATGAAGTGGGTTATAAAGCAATACAGTTGACTTAAGGCTTTTTGACGAATTTCATCTGACGATTTTCTGGCAATACAGGCATTTTTGGCAAGTCAGATTTTTCTTAAGTCAACCGTATTGCAACATAATTAAGGTTGATATTGTACTTCATAAACCTGGAATATGCTGTATGATTTGGTTCACCAAGTTACTCCTTTCATCTCAACCGGGAATAATTTACGCTCAGAGAGACGATCCTCATCTAATGCACCGATCAAGTATTGACCTGTTTCTTGTTGCTCCTCAATATCTTCATCATCCATCCAAGACTGAAGCAGGTTAACAGCCTTAACTTGTTTTTCTCTTAAAATAATAAACTTTTTCAAAAGCTGCAAAGTCACAGATTCAATTGAAATCCCTTGTTCGTTTGCTTCCTGCAAGAGATATTGCTCAACTTCTGACGGTAGGTCAAGGGTTAGTGTCATAGATTTTTTGAGGTATGTTCAACATATTTTAACTCCTGTTTCATCTTCCACTCAAACATTAATGACGACTTTCCCCACTACCTGCCGCTGTTCGAGGTGGCGAATTGCTGCGGGGACTTCGCTCAAATTGTAGCGTCGATCGATCCAAGGAACAATTTTGCCCGCTTCCAGCAAATCTCTCAAAATCACCAAATCTGCTTGAGTGGGAGTCAGGACGACACATTTCACCTTGCGGCGACTCATGAGCGAAATCAACGGCCCAAGGAACAACATCACCTGAAATAGTCGCGTTGTTGAACCACCGATGAGGACGTAGGTTCCCGTGGGTGTCAAAATTGGCAGATAATTAAAGACCGATCGATAGGCCGCCGCATCCAAAATCAAATCATAGGTTTGTCCAGTTTTCGTCACATCCGTTTGGGTGTAATCAATGATACGATCTGCCCCGATCGATCGCACCATATCCATTTTTTTCGTGCTACAAACCGCCGTCACTTCAGCCCCAAAAGCCTTCGCAATCTGCACAGCAAAAGACCCGACACCACCCGACGCACCATTAATTAAAACCCTTTGTCCTGCCTGAATCTGACCAGATTTGCATAACGCATGAAGTGCCGTCAGTGCCGCCGCCGGAACCGCTGCGGCTTGTTCAAAACTAATATTTGCAGGTTTGATTACCAATGCGTCTGGCGGCACACAGACATATTCCGCAAAAGCTCCAAACCCACACTCAGAGATGTCACCGAAAACCTCATCCCCAGGTCGAAACTGCGTCACATTCTCACCCACCGCCTCCACCTGTCCAGCAACATCCATCCCCAGTGTCTTGAATTTAGGTTTGAGCAATCCGAAGGCGAGACGAGCGATGAAGGGCGTTCCGCGCATCAGATGCCAGTCCCCTGCATTCACAGAACTCGCATGGACTCGCACCAGGACATCATTGTCTTTTACAGCAGGCCGATCGACCTCCACCAGACTCAAGACATCCGGCGAACCATACTTCGTTTGAACGATCGCTTTCATGGTGTCACTCCTTTAGACTTATACTGTAAGTCTAACTTACGGCGTAAGTTTGTCAAGATATAGTTCAAGAATCGATTTGAGAAGAATTAAATGGCTAAGACGATCGACTCAAATACCGCGCCCCAAGTCCCTTTAAGCCGGGAACGGGTGCTGCGCGCGGCGATTCGCATGGCTGACGAGGGTGGCATTGAGTCCCTCTCGATGCGGAAGCTGGCTCAGGATTTGGGCGTTCAGGCGATGTCGCTGTACAATCACGTAGCCAACAAGGATGACATCATCAATGGCATCGTCGATATTGTTGCCGGCGAGATTGAGGTGCCGAGTCTGGGTGTTGACTGGAAAATTGCCATGCGGCGGCGGGCGAATTCTGCCCATGAGGTGCTGGTGCGTCATCCCTGGGCGACAATGGCGATCGTCTCGCGGGCTAATGTGGGGCCGGCAATGTTGCGCTATGTGGATGGGACGCTGGGCTGTCTATGCGAGGCGGGCTTTTCGCTGGAGATGGCCGATCGCGTTTGGAATGCGATCGACAGTCATATCTATGGATTCACACTTCAGGAGTTGAACTTTCCCTTCGAGGCGGCGGAGTATTCCAAAGCGGCCCAAACCGGACTTTCACTCATCCCCGCTGACGAGTTTCCTTATCTCAACAGGCTGACACATTACGTCATAGAGGGTCGTTATGACGGTATTCATGATTTCGACTTCGGGCTAGAATTGCTCCTCAACGGCCTCGATAAATTTCGAGACAAGGTTTGATTTTTGCCGATGGTTTCTAGATGAATACAGGATGATTTAACCACAGAGTACGCAGAGAACACAGAGAGAGATAAGAGAGATGAATACAGGAGGATGAAGAGCAGAATTGATATTATCTAAATTTCCGTTCAGCCTGATAATTCCGATAAGCTGAAGTGTATTTAAATTGTATAGTCGAGTTTAAGAAAAGTCCTGTGGGGAGTAGGGGTTGGGCGTATCGCCCGCCCAAAAAATCTAATTTAGATCCCCAATAGCTTATTGCCGGATTTGAGATGAGTCATCCAAAACTTTGAAACCCGATCGCCCGAGTCACCACCTAAACAGGAATCTTTTTTCGGCTGAGCACCTCAAACCCATACTGTGCAAGCAATACAGCCGAAAAAATTGACGCCTTAAAAAAAACACTTACCGGTTCGGGTAAATGCTCAAAAATCAAGTATCAGACTACAAAACTCCGACTGCTAACAGCGCCTCCGCTTCACTCTCATTCATCTCATCGAGTTTCAGCCAAACTTGGTGCATCAACTCATCCAACCCAACTCGACTCACAGCCGAAATCATCAACACCGGAGCACCGCTGATTTCCTGCAATCGCGCGATCGCATTTCCAATTTCCTCATCCTCAAGATCGATCGCATCTACCTTATTAAAAGCCAAAATCTGCGGTCGATCGCCCAAACCTCGCCCGTAAGCTTTCAATTCTTCCTGAATTGTGATGTAATCGGCGATCGGATCTTCAGAAGTAATATCGACTAAATGCAGCAACAACCGAGTCCGTTCAATGTGCCGCAAAAACTCATAACCCAAACCCGCGCCCTCGTGAGCTCCGGCAATTAATCCCGGAATATCAGCAAAAACAGTACCGTCGCCAGTCGGTTTTTTGACTACGCCCAAGTTCGGAACTAAAGTTGTAAACGGATAATCTGCAATCTTCGGACGCGCCGCCGACAAAGCAGAAATTAGCGTCGATTTGCCAGCATTCGGCAAGCCAATAATTCCCACTTCAGCTAACAGCTTCAATTCCAAGCGCAAAAACTTATGTTCTCCTTCTTTTCCCGGTAGCGCATAATCTGGAGCGCGGTTAGAATTTGTCAGAAAACACTTATTTCCTAAACCGCCTTTACCACCTTTGGCAACACAAAAAGTCTGTCCGGGCGTCACCAAATCTGCTAAAATTGCCTGAGTTTCCGCATCGTAAACTACTGTACCGCAGGGAACCTCGATCGTGCGATCGGCTCCTGAAGCACCAGTCATATTCTTCGGCGCGCCCTTCTTCCCGTTTTCGCCTTTAAAAATCCGGTTGTACTGGAAATCCAGCAACGTTTGCAGGCTTTCCACCGCCACCATAAACACAGAACCGCCCCGCCCGCCGGTGCCACCACTTGGCCCCCCCGCCGGTATATACTTTTCTCTGCGAAAAGCTACCATCCCATCGCCGCCTTTGCCGGCTGCGACTTGAACATCTGCGCGATCGATAAATTGCATAATTTAATCAATAATCATTGGTCATTAGTCATTAGTCATTAGTCATTAGTCATTAGTCATTAGTCATTAGTCATTAGTCAGCAGTCATCAGTGCTGTCCCCGAAGAGCGAACGCTATTAGTCATTAGTTATGATACCCGATCCAAGTACAATGTTTATCTTTTGGTGCGGAGTACACATCCTACCGGACTAATTAGTAGTCATTGGTTAATAGCTTACGGTAATTAATCGAACATTTGACAAGAATGACCAATGCCCAATGCCCCATCCCTCCGCTTCGCTTCGCCCAATGCCCCATGCCCCATACCCAATGCCCAATGCCCAATGACCAATGACTACTGACTCTTAACAATATGACGATATATCTTCCTTACAATCATCTGCCAAATAGCAGAGAGCTCGAAAGCGCATCCCCACCAATTGTTCGTACAGCGGGTTAAGTTTGCACATCGCCGGAATGTGGACAATTTTGCGGCCGAATAATACGACATCTCGTTCAAACGGACACTGCGGTGGAATCATTTTGCAGACAAAACGTGCCACTCTCGGATCGTGAACTTCCCAGCCGTCAAGCCAGTCTTTCACGGGTGTCAGGACATTTTTCTGCTGAGGTTGAGGCCGCCCAGAAAGCGGTGTTGCTGCATAATCAACGGCTGTTTGGCTGCTTGATTCCTGCGGCTGCGTGCTGCTATCTTCGATCGTGTGTCGCAGAGATTCGATCGCCTCCACGTTATGACCCAAAGCTGTGCAAAACTTGTAAAGTACCTCATCTTCGGTCAGAGAGTAGGTACCGTCTGCTAAGGCTACCATGACTGCTGTTCTCAAAAAATTCTCCCCGTTGGCGGTGCCTGTCCCTAATACAGCAGCTAGTTCCTCTGCGGTAATCGGTTCAAAACCGGTCTCAAAAGATACCGGATTTAGTTCATCCTGAGTCAGGCTAGCAATCATTTTTTGCTCATTTTCGTCAAAGTTGCCGTCAGCCCAAGCAATTGTCAGCAATCCCCGCAGCCAAGCGGCAATCTCTCTATCCGTGCAGTTAGATTTTGCGTTACTCATCAGCGTTTCCAGTTGGATGATATACCAGTCAAGTTGTTGGTTTGGAGCGGGATAACTATTCCCCTCTAAATAATTTTTACTGGTTTTTTGCTCGATCGATCTTTTTGTGAAAGGTTTGTGCCCGAAGATTGCTCCAAACGCTTGTAGTGGACGTGTTAAAAGCATATTTGTGTCTCAGGAGCTTCGCCAATTAGCGAGCTAATCTATGGTTTAATCCTCTTCCCCTAAAGTGTCGTCTATCTGGAGGAATAGGTTTTGTTGATTCATTGTTAAGTATAGTTGCACAGATTTTAGATGGCGTATCGAATTTTACGTAATTTCAACGCCAGATCGACCCAATTTATCGCAAGCAATCACAGGTTTGCCAAGATAGGATCTAATCAGCAACCGGGTTTCTCACCCAGGGGCGATTTTACTTCGCTATGTTTACATTTTAATATATATATTTGTAAATTATTGTGTAGCAGCTCCGTAATATTTGACAACAAATCGGAATTATGCTGTGAAAATAAAAAGACTTGATAAAAGTATCAGGCTATCTCAAGATTCTGATTGCTGGGATAGCTTATAAATCAGTCCCAGACCGAACAATCAAGGTACGTAGTTGCGCTGTCTTCGCTCCGAAGGTACGTAGTTGCGCTTCAGCGCTCTTAGGTACGTAGTTGCGCTGTCTTCGCTCCGGGTGGATCTAGGTTTTGCAGAAACACCATTAAAAAAAAGGTACGTAGTTGCGGTTTAGCGCTCTTTCCTGAGATTATAAAGAGCGCTGAAGCGCAACAACGTACCTCAGATCGAAGTTGTGCTGTCTTCGCTCTTTCCTAAGATTATAAAGAGCGCTGAAGCGCAACAACGTACCTCAGATCGAAAATGGTATTAGCTGCGACGGCACAAAATCCAGCGCAATTCCATGGGCGGCCGTCCATTTGCCATCGGGAAGACATCTCTACCTGTGGCCCAACTCGGGAACCAAGGCGTTGGCGGCCAGGCTTCTTTTGGCAGGTGGTGGCGTTCGTATTCCCACACCAATTCGTCGGATATTTGGACTAAGGGTAAGCCTTCCATGGCGGCGGCGAGCTCTTGGGGCGTGAATAAAGTAGACCATGAAAGTTGTGCAACTTGTCGCACGAGGGCGTCTGGCTGGTAGTCGCCGACGGTTAAGAATGTGCTGAAGAGCAACACGCCTCCGGGACAGAGGAAATCGCACATTTTGGCAAGGAAAAGCCGTACTTGATCGATGTCTCGAAAATGTGAGATGACTTCGGCTGCCACTGCCAACTGGTAGCGGGCTGGTTTCATCCGCATTAAGGGATCGAGCACGTCGCCTTCTGTTACTGTGACGGGAAGGTTTTCGGCGGTGGCGGCTGTTTGCAATTGTTCTGCAAAAGCTGGGGTTAGCTCGATCGCATCTACAGAATAGCCCAATCTCGCCAGCGGTAAGGTATTGCGCCCGGTACCGGCCCCCACGTCTAAGATGCGGATGCGATCGGGATTTCCCAATTTAGCAGCCGTTGCCATCAATTTTGCATCGGGATGGGAACCAAATAGAGGCGGTTCTCTAGTGTCAACCCAGCTTTTATATTGTTCTCCTACTGTTGAAGTAGTTACAATCACTTTGCAAGCTAAACCGGTTTGTGGCGGCTGCACAGATTCGTATTGCAGAATCATCATCGATGCTGTTGAAGTGCGGTAGCCCTGTTCTAATTTAGTAGCTAAAAGCTTTCTGAGTTCCTCTTTACGGTCTTCTGGAAGTGGTCTGTCGAGGGTGCTAAATAGCTTTTCGATTGACTTGAGATAGTGGTCTGCCATTCCCGGTACGCAGGGGAAAACTAATTCTCCGCGTGCGGTGACGCGAGTGTTAATTTTGTAGAGGATGGCTTGCTGGAGAATGTCGGGATTGACTACCAGCGGCATTTGTTCGGTTTGGTCGATCGTGCTTTCGGCGCCCATAAGTTCGAGGAAGAAGGTTCGGCAACGAGCAATGTACGGGATTTAACGGATGTAACGGATGGAATTTTGATCGAATTCGGAATTCGGAAGAGGCTATTGGTGTCAACAAGCGCGTTAGATGTAGTAGTCTTCTGTTTGACGCTTAGGCCTTCGATCCCCCCTAACCCCCCTTATTAAGGGGGGGACAAGAGTGAGTGTCAAAGTGGGTTTTTTTAAGGGGGATTTAGGGGGATCGAGACTTTGATACAAACCATAGATTCAAAGGATTTTAGATGTAAGTAGATACGCTTTGGGAATAGGTTTGAGGGAAGTTTGTTGATAGCTGACTGTACAATTTCAGATTGTTAAAGAACCAGATTACATTGAAAAAATGCGGTTTGTAGTGAGGACTTTAGTCCGCATCAATTTCTGCGGACTAAAGTCCTCACTACAAACTTGTTTTTCGGAGATGATATTTAAGATATCGATCGGCTGTAGCGCATTTAAATTGTATTTTTCAGGACGAGGTGGAAAAAGCAAATCCTCTCGCCTTCTCCCCCTCTCTCGTTTTCCTGTCCGATCGCTAGAAATCGCTTTATTGGAGTAATTCCGAGTCAATGCGAGCAGATTAAAGCTCATAGCCATAGCCGTCACTCCTATGTACGAAAACTACATTGCTCATGGTTGAGAGACTTATTCTTGCGCCATCGATCAAAACCTCAAACCCTTTTGGAGTCGGTGTCTTGACTCTTGCCGTATAAGTTCCAGCTTTGACTTTTTTCCGGTTTTTGTCGATAGTAAACCTGACTACATCACCTGCTGCAATGTGAGTAAAAACAGTTTTAGCGTTTTTCACTGCCGGAAATCCCGAAGCATTAACTCGAATGGATTGGCGACTGCCATGACCTTTGCAGGTAATCAATAGAGGTCGATCGGTTCTAACTTGAATGCTTGCCCCAGACTCGCCAACACAAGCAGCATCAAGGCTGTGAGTTTTTTCAATACCTTGACGCGCTCGGTTCATTTTCGTTCTTGCACCTGAGGAGCATTTCACGTTCTGGCAAATAGATTTAGCCATTTTCACGATTGCGTATCTGGTTGAATTGACCGCAGCCGCATCTTTTAACGGTTTTGTGGAATTCTCTAAAACTTGATTCAAAATGTCAGGTGATTTTGCCAAGAAATCGCGAACGTCCAAGTTACCTTTTTTGACATTACAGACATGACAAGCTAGAGTTAGATTTCCTACGCGGCTACTCCCCCCTTTCGACGTAGGTTGAATATGCTCAACTTCTAGCGGTACGTTTTCTGTGCCACAGTAAGCGCATTTTCTACCCCACTTTTGCAACAAGTATTCACGCACTTCGTATCCTTGTAATTCACCTTGTTGGTATTCAACTCCATCTATTTCTGGATTAGCTAACTTTTGCGTATCAAACCGAACTTGTTCAATTTCGATCCAGGCAATTGGACAATACCGCATAAAGCGTTTAATCCAAGTTTCAACTGTTAGCACTCTGTGTCGGATTGATGGAGCTAGCCATCCCTCTGGCTTGGCACGATTCAAGCGTTTCTTGCGATAGCGTAAATTGCGCGAACGTCTTCCACGTCTAAACCCTGCCCGTTTAACTAAATCTAACTTGATTGCTTCTCCTCGATGATTTAGTTCTGCTCGAAACAAGATATCATTACCACATTGAATGGCAAACCCCGTCCACTGACTACCTGGGTCAATCTTGAGGATGTATTCCTTTGTTTTGATACTTTCGATAGTTTGTTGCTGGATTGCGACATAAGGAAATCTGCGAAAACTGGCAAGCTTCCCACGATTCTGTAATTCTCGGCATCTGCCGGGGTGAATCATATCTAACGGTTGCTTGTCTCCGTTGATTTGAAATACCCAGTTCTGTTGTTTCGTTGGTTGCATTTCTGCTTCACCTTTCGGGTGATGTTTGCTTTGAAAATGCTCCTGAGACTTGTCACTGGAAATAGTGTTTCACCCTCAGAAACTAGGCAATGTTCTATTTACCAAACCGCTTAGAACTAGCGAATCCTATTGGGGTTTTGACCTCAGGTAGCGTAGATCCCAAGGATCTTATTCTGGGGTAGCAGGGCTTTTATGCCTGGGGTAAACCGGAAACTCCGATTTACTCCATTTCTTTGCTACTCAGCCATCACAGGCAATTTATCTGGGTAGCAACTGAAAGCTAGGCTTAGTTGCTGCCAGTAAAAGTCACTTCGGGGAACCTTGACTGAGCTTCAGTCATCGGGCGCCGTCTGCCTTCTTCTTGCCAGTAGTTGATAACTTCTGTAGCTTGGTTGAGGATTTCGACGCGATCGTTGTCAGCAATCCAGTGTTTGGCTTCGAGTTCGTTTTTGAGTTCTTCCCACGCATCCTTGCGCGGCCAGAAAAAGTAAGATGTCAGCGGGCTAGTTCCTTTACCGACAACTTGGTCAACGGCGAGGGCAACATTCTCTTCTAGCCAGAGAACTTTTAAGATGAACTTGGACAAGCAAACCTCCAGGGTTCCGATCGAACTTATTAAAAATTTCTACAATCGCTAAGCGTAGCACATTCTGTTCAATAATGGGTCATTGGCGATTAAAAGTTTTGTCGGAGGGCTGGGTTTCCCGCTGTTTAGGGGCCCGAAACCAATAAAATTTGTGCAAAACTCCCCCCAGCTATAGGGATAATTAAGTTATGAGCAGATTTATTTTAGTTTTTGACATTGATGGTGTGGTGCGGGATGTGTCCGGTTCCTATCGGCGGGCGATCGCAGATGCGGTAGAACATTTCACGGCTGGTGCTTTTCGCCCGAGTTCGATCGATATTGACTCTCTGAAGTCTGAGGGTGTGTGGAATAATGACTGGCAGGCGTCTTTGGAGTTAGTTTGCCGTTATTTTGAGGGAATTGGGCGATCGCGAAATCAACTCGATTTTAAATATGACGAATTAGTCGCTTTTTTCCAAAGTCGCTATCGCGGGAATGACGATCAAAATTGGACTGGTTACATTTGTGACGAACCGCTGCTGTTAAATCCAGCTTACCTGGAAAATTTAACAATTGGAGGCGTTGCTTGGGGATTTTTTAGTGGTGCGATGCGCGATGAAGCAGCTTATGTTTTGCAAGGGAAACTCGGCTTAAATTCTCCCGTGTTAGTCGCGATGGAAGATGCACCGGGAAAACCAGATCCGACTGGACTTTTCGCGACAATTGAACAGTTGGAAAATCTGCACGGTTTAGAAAGCAATTTGCCCGTAATTTACGCCGGAGATACGGTTGCCGATATTTACACCGTGGTGAAGGCGCGGGAATTACAACCGAATCGGGTTTGGCTGGGTGCAGGAATTTTGCCACCTCACGTTTTGGATGATTCTGCTCGCTGTGAAGCCTATGCTGCGGCGCTGAAAACTGCTGGTGCTGCGGCGATTTTTAGGAATGTCGAAGAGTTGAATGCTGCACGAATTGGAGAATTAGTTAAGTAAGAAGCCAACCTGCTGCTGATTGCTAAAATACCTACAATCCCGGTCTAAAAACATAAAAAACGTTCGTAGTGCGGACTTTAGTCCGCAGCCGGAGAGCGGACTAAAGTCCGCACTACGAACCAATTACCATTTAAAGATTATTTCAAGTTCAAGAATTTGTCTAAGGCGCTAACTACAACTGGCGGCCAGCGGCGGGTTTTTGCCACCCAATCGAGGTCTTTGTAGCGGGAATCGAGGCCGACTGCTGCTACCCAATTGCTCTCAGCTTCGCCGCGCTGTCCAGCCTCCCAAAGACAGGCACTGAGGGCTGCTCTCATGTCAGCAAATTGGGGATATCTGCGGACAATATTTTTCATATTGCGAATTGCTTCTTTGGTTTCCCCGTTTTGATAAAGCGCGAGGGCGTGATTGGCACGAGCAAAGGCGTATTCTGGTGCTAATTCAAAGGCTTTGTTGTAGTCTTTAATGGCTATTTCCCATTTGCCTAAACCTGCTTCGGCGTTACCTCGGTTGTTGTAGGCGGCTGGATCTTTGGGATCTAATTCTAGCACGTGGTTGTAGTCTGCGATGGCTTCTTCCCATTTTCCTAAACCTTCTAAAGCTGTGCCGCGATTTAGGTAGGGATCGGGGGCGTTGGGAGCTAGTTCGATCGCCTTTTCGTAGTCAGCAATTGCTAATTGTAGTTTGTTTTGGCTGACTCTCGAATTGCCTCGGTTGCTCCAAGCGGCTGCTTGTGAGGGAAATTTGTCAATAATTTCTGTCCACAAAGTTTCTGCGGCGGGAAATTTGCCTTCGTTTGTAGCTGCAAAAGCTTTCTGAACAAGTTCTCCTAATTCCTGCTGCTGAGGGGTGAGCTCTGTTGCTTGTACTTGTGCGGCGGCGGGCGTGATATTTCCCAACCAAACTAACCCGGTTACAATTAATACTGTAAAAAATGTGAAAAGTGAGCGAATCATCTTTGGTGGCAGTTGAAACTTTACTTAAAGATATTATTAACCAAAATTCTGGCTGTTGGTTCGATATGTTAGGACTAATTTTATGAAAAAACGCTTATTAATTTTGGGCGGAACGGGTGATGCTGTTGAATTAGCTGCCACAGCGTCTCAAATTGCTGATATCGAGGTGATATCTTCGCTAGCAGGGCGGACGAAACAGCCTTTGACCCCAAAAACGGGTACGGTGCGGATTGGGGGGTTTGGTGGGGCTGTTGGGCTGGCTGAGTTTTTGCGTTGTAGCCCGATCGACTTTTTAATCGATGCGACTCATCCGTTTGCAGCGCAGATTTCAGCCAATGCTGCGGTGGCTGCGACTGAGTGTCACGTGCCTCATTTGATGCTGGTGCGCCCTGCGTGGGAGGCCGTGGAGGGCGATCGCTGGATTGAAGTCGCCAGCCACTCGGAGGCTGCAAAAGCTTTGTCAGGGCATTCTCGGCGGGTGTTTCTCACCATTGGGAGGCAGGAATTGGCGGAGTTTGCGGGTTTGGAGGGTGTTTGGTGTTTGATGCGGGCGATCGATCCTCCGGCACCAAATACTCTTGTTCCTGATGGTGAGTTATTATTAGCAAGGGGGCCTTTTTCATTGGCGGACGAGCGGCAATTGCTCTTGGAATATCAAATTAATACAATTGTTAGCAAAAATAGCGGTGGCGCTGCGACATATCCAAAAATTATCGCGGCTAGGGAGTTGGGTATTCCTGTTGTAATGGTGCAACGGACTCCGATTCCCAATGTTGAGCGGGTTGCTGATGTGGCTGGGGCGATTGATTGGCTGATTCAGCAGTTGAGTTGAAACGAACCGCGAAGGCGCAAAGGACGCGAAGGAAGAGGGAGAAGTTGATTGGAAGAACTAATGCTTAAATTTAGCATGAAGAAGGACTAAAGTCCTCACTACGAACCTATTTTAGGGATTTTTTCGGAGTGCTGTTTAATGAGTTAAGATGATTGTTCATTTCTTGTAGATATGCTTTTAAAACTGGATACTGCGAAGTTGCTAGCAGCGGATCTTTTTTCTGGGTGATAGTTGTTTCTAACGGCAAAACGCGATACTTAGATTTATTGTTCAGGGTATAGCGGTGTACCCAAGTAGGAATTGTTTTGATATTGGTAATTTCTGTGGTTTTTTCGGGAAATATCTTGCGAATATTAATTTGCACAATTACGCCTAAATCTGTATAATCTTGGGTCTGCCCCGAGATGAAGTTTCCCATTGAATAAATTGCTACGGCCTTTCTGGTTTTCCCATTCTTTCCTTTGAATTTAAAGATTTTGTAAGGCTGGACGACGTGGGGATGGCTGCCGAGAATGATATCTGCACCAGCTTTTAAGAGGTTTTCAACTAATTGCTTTTGTTGGGGGTTTGGCTGTCGCTGATATTCGTCGCCAAAATGCAGCGAAATTGCGATCGCATCTGCTCCTTTTTTTCGGGCTTTGGCGATGTCTTTGATTATCTGTTTTTCGTCGATTAGCGAAACTAGGTAATCTTTGCCTTTGGGTATGGGGATGCCGTTTGTGCCGTAACTGTAGGCTAGCATGGCTAGCGATATGTTATTTTTGGTGACGATCAAAATCGTATCGCCCGCTGCTTTCGATTTGGCTGTCCCTGTTGACGCAATTTTACGATCGCCCAAATTTGCGATCGTCCTCATTACCCCTATTTCTCCCCGATCCAAAGCATGATTGTTCGCCGTTGTCAAGATATTAAATCCAGCTTTTTTCGCAGCATCCAGTAATTGAGTCGGTGCGTTAAATAGCGGATATCCCGTATATCCGCCCGCATCTTCGCCCGCTAAAGGTGTTTCCAGGTTTCCCGTTACCCAATCGCCCTTTGACAGGATACTTTTAACTGGTGCGAAGAAGCTGTCAAAATTGTATGTTTGCTTTTTTGCATCGTAGCCCGAGATTGTTTGAGTAATGTGCATCATGATATCGCCGACAGCAATTAGTTGCGCTTCTTTAATCTCAGACTTGGGTTTAGCCGGTGCAGGTGTTGCAATTGGCGATGGCGTCCCGCCCCGCAAGCTACGGCTTTCTGTACGCTGTGTGTTGGTTTTTGGCGTTTGGATGTCGCAGCTTGCGATCGAAACCACGGCAATTAGCGAAAGCAACCGACGAAAATTCATAACTATATCATAGGAATTTATCGGCACCTATGATATCATGAAAAAATTAGTTACTATCCAAAAATGAATAAAAAATATTTAATTATTGCCTTTATTGTTTTTGTTTCGATCGCGAGTTTTGGTATTTTAACTTATGCTCAAGATTCAGGCGATCGACCTTTTGAATTTGCCTTAATTGGCGATTTGCCTTACAGCGCAGAACAAGAAGCAAAATTCCCAAATTTGATTGCCGATATCAATCGATCGCCCGCAAAATTTGTCGTCCACGACGGCGACATCAAAAACGGTTACACCGTCTGCGATGATGCAGTTTTTATTAAAACCAAGCAGTTATTTGAAAAATTTGAGATCCCGTTTATTCTCACCTATGGCGATAATGATTGGACTGACTGTCACCGTTCAAATAACGGCAGTTACGATCCAGTAGAAAGGCTTGCTAAACTCCGGGAAATCTTCAGCAAAGGTACTCAAAGTTTGGGAAAGCGCACCTTAACCCTCACCCGTCAAAGCGAAAACCCGCAGTTTGCTAAATATCGCGAAAATGTCCGCTGGACTTATCATGGAATTGTGTTTTTGGCGATTAATATGCCCGGAAGCAACAACAATTTTGGCCGCACGCCCGAACAAGATCGAGAATATGCCGATCGCAATTTCGCTAATTTAGCCTGGATTAAAGAATCTTTTACCTCAGCCAAACGCAGCAACAGCAAAGGAATCATATTAATTGCCCAGGCAAATCCAGGATTTGAACTCGATCCGGCAGACAAAAGAAGAAGCGGGTACAACGATTTTATCGCAACTCTGGAAGCAGAAACGCGCAATTTTCCAGGACAAGTAGTATTCGTGCACGGCGATACTCACTATTTCCGCATCGATAAACCTTTACCCCGTTTTGACGATGACACTCAACTCCCGAGATTGCAAAACTTTACTAGAGTTGAAACTTTTGGTTCTCCCAACGTGCATTGGTTGCGCGCTACTTACGATCCAAAAAGTCCTAATGTATTTGAATTTCAACAGCGGATTGTTCCGTAAAATTAGCCAATTTAACACCAGCTTTATGAAAGATATAGCGCTTATCAGAAAGATAAGGTACGTTGTTGGGCTTCAGCCCTCTTATAAGGTACGTTGTTGGGCTTCAGCCCTCTTATAAGGTACGTTGTTGGGCTTTAGCCCTCTTATAAGGTACGTTGTTGGGCTTTAGCCCTCTTAGTCTAGTGGTTATACAAGCTGCCAATCATACCTCAATCTTTTTTAGAAATGCTATATCTGAATACAGTTTACTTAAGATTGTCATTGCGAGGAACGAAGCAATCTCCGTATCTATTTTTCATAGGGTTTTACCCCCAGAACAGTCTTAAGTAAACGGTATTGAACTTTTATCTCTAATTTCCCAGCGGTGGAATCTTAGCTAAAACACCTTTTTTCAGAGCTTGAGGACGCTCAGACCAAGGCAATAAACCATCCGGTTTCGCATAGTATTGACCAGCGCATTCAAGCACAGCCTCGACGCTTTCCGATTCATTGAAAGGCAAATCACCAAACAGATAAGTATACTTTCCAGCAGCAGCAAAAGAGACCGCACAAGAGTGACTGCAAGCACTCATGCACTCAACTTCCCGAATATCAAACTGCTCGGATAATTCCCAATCTCGAGCGAGTTTCGATAAATCTTCCATGAATTGTTGACCACCACTTTTACCTTCGCGCTTGCCGTCTTTCCAAACACTAGCGCAAGCAGTGCAAACCAAAAGACTGTGTTTTGTGCGTACAACCGTGTTACGTTTAGTTCCATTAATCATCCATACCTCGTAGATGCGTTCAAAAGTGAGTTAGATATCGGCGGGCATTCTGACTTTAGAGGTAGAGGACTGAAGTCCTTACTACAAACCTCGTTACAGTTGCGGGACAGCGCCGGACTTGCACCGAACTTTCCCCGTTTCCTCTAGCGGCTGCTCCCCGCTAGAACCGATCGCGAATTCAAATCCTACCACACTTGCCGCCCTTTCCCAAAAAAGTTATGTTGGTAAAAGCAAGTTTTAATATCTACCCACATAAATTAACCCGGTTCGTAGTAAGGACTTTAGTCCTCTGATATTTCTGCGGACTGAAGTCCTCACTACAAACCTTATGAACGCTT
>NZ_JAHREU010000003.1:167755-207407 GCF_020883145.1 Microcoleus sp. CAWBG27 | reverse complement strand
CTTTAGTCCTCTGATATTTCTGCGGACTGAAGTCCTCACTACAAACCTTATGAACGCTTGCCGCCCTTTCCCAAAAAAGTTATCTTGGTAACAGCAAGTTTTAATATCTACCCACATAAATTAACCCCGTTCGTAGTAAGGACTTTAGTCCTCTGATATTTCTGCGGACTGAAGTCCTCACTACAAACCTTATGAACGCTTGCCGCCCTTTCCCAAAAAAGTTATCTTGGTAACAGCAAGTTTTAATATCTACCCACATAAATTAACCCGGTTCGTAGTAAGGACTTTAGTCCTCTGATATTTCTGCGGACTGAAGTCCTCACTACAAACCTTATGAACGCTTTTCCCGACTTTTCCACACATGGCTATCAAGTAACCCGCGAACTCGGATACAATAGTTTGGGCGGCCGCGTCACCTATTTTTAGGGAACTGGTATTAGCTTTTGGTTACATCCAGATCGCTTGAGCAACTGTACTGCGGATTCGCTTTAAGCTTTCCGAACCTATGTCTCTAAGGTTTAACAAAGACTCGTCGCTGGCTTCTGCTAATTTTGACACAGTGACGTACCCAGCATCTTTTAGTATATCAATTTTATGCTGGGTGAGTCCATAACGATATGCCTGAGATTTTTCGAGTTTGCTAATATCTTCCTCTAAGATTAGCATTTCGCCATGCTCAGGTAATTCAGGCAATTGAATTTTAAACAATTCACTTGCTTTGTGTAATTCTAAAGGCTCATTTCTCTCATTTTGCCCATTTAACCACCTAGTATAAATTTCATTAGTAACCCGAGCTTTCGTAGTTTTTTCCAACAATGTGCATAGATTCAAGCTATATCTTGTTCCTCGTCCTCTCGATTTCATTGCCCGTGAAACATCTCGAATTGAAATAAATCCAGTATATTCAAGTAGTTCTAACGGCTTTGATAGACGTTGTGCAATTTCTCTTAAAATAAGTACATTCTGCTTATTTTGCTCACCAGCCTGCTGAAATATTGATTCTGCAATCTCCGTTGCAGGATCGAGCATTGGTGCATATATGCCAAGTTTGGGCTTAAGCTCTTCAATCAAGGGCCAATAGTAATTACTGGCAAGGTCTATCAGTGTCTTGGTTATATGGGCTAAACTAATCTTGTTTTCTCCACAGTTTCCCGACAGACTATTCCATGCAAATATAAATCCCCTCATGTTTCCCAGTACAGCCCGTCCCATAAACCCCGCAACATTTTCTAAAGTCAATTGACCAGAGAAAGACTCTTCAGGTAGTCGCTGAGAAAACCTTTTTCTAATTATCTCGGCAAAGTTGGTATTATAATCTTCTAGTTCATCATTCCTTGAAATATTGATCACCGTAGCATCATTATATACATCAAACCTTGTTCCAAAATTAGTAACTCCAGGGTAAATAGCAGCTTTACACGATATTATACTGCTCGATAAAGTCCGAAATATATCGAAAAACTCATGTAGCGGAGCTTCGCGACCAATGTGAGCCGCGTCATCAAATAAAATAACTATTCTTTTCCCAGATGCACTCGACAAACTAGATAATTCTCTCTGAAGTGATGTGATGTTTGGCGAAGCCTCAAACTCAGAGAGATGACCTGCTTTAATAATTGTCTTATTTACGGCGTCAATTATTAGCTGACTTAACATTCTTTCATACTTCTCACCTTCACTTCTGAGTAATTCAAGATGACGAAGACTGATGTATATGCCAAATGTAGAGCTTAGATTATTTTCAGGATACATTCTTCTTGATGCTTCTATCATAAGCGCACTTTTTCCACTACCACGCGCCCCTTTTAATAACACTGGGCCATGAGCAATCAAATTTGAAATAAAGCGCTGCTCTTGTTTTGAGAAATAATGCAGTTTCTCAAACTCTTCAGGCGAACAATCTTCTGCGGCTAAGATAAGCGATGTATTTTCATAAATAGTATTAACCATTAGAAAACTCCCATTTCTTGAATTTCTTTATAAGCTGCGATCGCTTCGGGAATATCGAGTTTATTTACTGCATGACTGACAACAGAAACAATTAGTCCAAGGGTAGCGATATTGCGAACAGTTTTCTCAATCATCCGTTGAGTTGTTTCTCGATCAAATGCTGAACTTAAAGGAATCACCAGTTCGTGATGTATTCCTTTTGAAAGTTGAGAGTATAGACTTGAAAACTCATTTAAAGTTTCATTATAGAATCTTTCAAAATCCTTTCTTCTAAGATCGACTATCCATTCATCCCCACTGACATCTCTGATTGCATCCAACATCTTGTCAAAGTTAGCAGACCATATTAGTCTCTTATAATAATCTCCAAGCAAAGCTCTAGTAGGGTTTTGCAGTGACTTATCAGCCCAAAGATCCGTAACCTTGTCTGCAAAAACATCACCTTGCCAACGTATAGACGACTTATTAGGCTTATCTATTGATAATTTGGCTGGTTTTGACATTCCCTAAGTAGGAGGACTCTAAAAGGATCGAGCCTCGCAATTAGTGCGGTACATCCCAATTCCAGTATACTTCTCCCTAAAAATGGGGCAAATAATGAAATTTGGTTATCACTGAGGGATTCTAGTGTTACTAGCTCTTTAACAAGATTATCAATTGACGCGGATAAATGACTTAGCACCTCATCAATTTCACCTCCATCAGGAACGACATTTCCACAGAGTAGTTTGGCTAATGCTGACTGATTAGTTACTGACTCATCGACACCTGATTGATTAGAACTCATTTTATTTGACTGTAACCGATCGACAGATCCTAAAATTTTCGCACGCAATGCGCAACCTTACGGCTTGTAGGTGCGCACTGCACACTCTAAAAATTAAGCTGTTTCGTGCTGTTTGTGCCATGCGGGATGCCACAGCAATTCGGCAGTCGATCGCTTCTCGACCATTTCCTTCGTAATCGTACAGTGAGCCACATCCTTGCGAGAAGGCAATTCGTACATCACATCGAGCATTAACTCCTCTAAAATGCTGCGGAGAGCTCTCGCGCCGGTTTTGCGTCGGTAGGCCTCCTGCGCGATCGCCCGCAGCGCATCCGGCTCAAATTCCAACTCCACGCTATCCATCTTCAACAGCTTCTGATACTGCTTCACCAGCGCATTCCGGGGTTCAGTCAAAATCTGCATCAACGCCGCTTCATCCAGCGGCGAAATCACCGTCACCACCGGAATCCGCCCCACAAACTCAGGAATTAAACCAAACTTAACCAAATCATCCGGCTGTACCTGCTGCAAAATATCAGCCGCCCGCTTATCCTTCGCCGGCAAAGTCGAGTTGCTTTCAGTTTCTGTTGGCTGAATAAAGCCCAAGGATTTTTTACCCAAACGCTGGTCAACTATTTTTTCTAAACCGACAAAAGCACCGCCACAAATAAATAGAATCTTGCTCGTGTCAACTTGAATAAAATCTTGGTAAGGATGTTTGCGGCCACCTTGTGGAGGCACGTTAACCACCGTTCCTTCCAACATTTTTAGTAGCGCTTGTTGCACTCCCTCTCCCGATACGTCTCTGGTGATCGAAGTGTTTTCGCTTTTGCGAGCAATCTTGTCAATTTCATCAATATAAATAATCCCGCGCTGCGCCGATTCGACATCAAAATCTGACATTTGCAACAGCCGCAGCAAGATATTTTCTACATCGTCGCCGACATATCCAGCTTCTGTCAGCGTCGTCGCATCGGCTACCGCAAACGGGACTTCGAGCATTTGCGCCAAACTTTGCGCTAACAAGGTTTTGCCGCAACCTGTGGGCCCGACTAGCATGATGTTGGATTTTTGCAGTTCCACATCGCTGTCGGGGGAAGACTTGCCGCTGTCTTTGGCTTGGTCTACGCTCAAGCGCTTGTAATGGTTGTAAACTGCTACAGACAGGACTTTTTTGGCTGAGTGCTGGCCGATGACGTGGTTGTCTAAATGCTGTTTAATTTCTGTGGGTTTGGGAATTTGCGCTAGAACAATTTTCGATTTGCTCGATCGACTCGGGCGTTTCGTTCCTTGTCCCTGAGACTCTCGCACCTCTGACTGGGGAATCTGTTGACCAATTGTTTTGCTGGAGTCAAAAAACTCCTCTTCTAAAATTTCATTACACAGTTCCACACATTCATCGCAAATGTACACGCCGGGCCCAGCTATTAACTTGCGGACGTACTCCTGCGACTTGCCGCAAAAGGAGCATCTGAGATGGGAGTCATATTTTGACATATTTAGCCTCTTACTTTACGGTTGCGGTTGCTTGTTAGACTGGCCCAGTTGCGCCGGAATCGACCGATTCTCTGCCCTAGAAAGGCTTCCCCAGCGGACACCCAAGCCAGTCAGTCGATTTTAGATTTTAGATTTTAGATTTACTCCACGGATAAATTTGGGAGGTTGAACCTTCGTCTAAAACTTGGGGCTCTACATGAGTTAAGTCAGGGGCTTGTCTCAATTTTTTGCCTGCTCAACCTTCGCGCTCTCTATTTCTAAGTTAACACTTTTGATCCATCAGTCATGAGTCATGACTCATGCGACCAAATTTTGAAGTTTTTATTTTCCCTTGAAGCAAAGCGGCACTTGCTTACCATTTTTTGTATTCCAAAAATTTTCCTGACATAATTATTTTCACTCGATCGCCTTTTGGGTCTATTTCTTTCTCGACATCCAAACTAAAGTCGATCGCGCTCATAATCCCGTCACCGAATTTTTCGTGGATCACTGCTTTGAGCGGCATCCCGTACACCTGCATAATTTCATAGAAGCGATAAATCAACGGGTCAACCGGAACTGTTGGATCCAAAGAACCTTTTAACGGAGGTTCGCAGAGCACCGCAGCCGTCTCGCCATCCAATCCCAAAGCCGAGACAATTTTCTCGGCTTCATCGACCGATGCGGTAGCTTGACGGTAAAAAACCGCCGCAATCCAAACTTCGTCGCGACCCAAAACTTTTTCCAACTCGGCAAAACTAATTCCCTTAGCTTTTTTAGCAGCCAAAAGCTTTTCTGTAATTTCTGAAATTGCCATTAAATATTCTCCAACTTACTGCTGTACCAGGTATGAAATATTTCTCACATTTTGGTGATTTTGTCAATGGCAACTCAATCTAAAAAACAGAATCGATCGATCGCGATCGCTTCAGCAAAACCAGGTCTCGTCAACCTTGGCAACTTATACAATTTTCGCATTCGAGTATAGAAGATTTGAGATTGGCAATAATTGATGACTACCAGGGTTTAGAGCTGGTCTACAGTTGCACGATCTTTTTAAAATTGCATCGCAACAGATTAATCCCAAAAAACACTCCTAACTGCCCTCTGACAATGATACAGTTGGCAGTATATCCAGTGCAAGTTAGACAAACAAAGGCAAACGGCCCAGTTTGGATCGTGCCAGCGTGACCCCCGTGCAAACACGGATAGAAGTCCCCGACAGGAGTCGCCAGCCACCCCAAATTTTAGAATTAGGTTCCTGCTCCCAGATTCATCTGTGGAGTAGTAAATCTCTCATTCTTCAATTTTAAAATCTAACATCGACTGACTCTCCATCCTCGCTCCCGCAGCCAAAGCCCTTTTACCGTTCATAACCGACAAGTGACAAAAGTATGGATATTCAGACCAAAGATTACAGCATTGAGTACGATCGCGCTACCCAAACAGTTACCTGCTGCGGCTCGTTTCGGATCGGCCAGATGGAAGAATACGCGCCGATCGTCGATCTGCTAAACGAAGTGACGGACTCTTCGCCTAATATGATTACTCTAGACTTGCGAAAACTAGAATTTTTAAATAGTTCAGGAATTAACATTATATCAAAATTTGCGATCGAAGTGCGCCAGCTAAAAAATATTCAAATTACCATACAAGGCTCAAAACAGATACCATGGCAGGGAAAATCGCTGAAGAACTTGCAGCGGCTGATGCCTTCCTTGCACTTAGAATTGGAATAGTAAATCGCACAAGGTAAAGGTGTTCGCCTATCCCGCCTTGGGCAACCAGGATGAGGGCGCCTGAAGAACCATGCAAATATAAGTTAGCACCAAACTGTAAAAAACTTCAGCACAGACTAAAAATTACCAATTTTCAATTGCTATGCAGGAAGAACCATCGAGAGAACAGCTACTTCTGGACGTTCAGCGACTGAGTGCGGAACTAGAAAACTTGAAATGTGAAAAGTCCGATCTAGAAATCTTGCTGGAGACTACCACCCAACATTCGGATACGATGGAAGCTCACTTGCTCTCTCAAGCTCAGTTGGCGGTGCGCGAAAGCGAACAGCAGTTTCGGGCGATCGCCTCGGCAACTCCCGTTCCGGTATTGGTTTCTCGTCTCTCGGACGGCTTAATACTTTATGCAAACGCTCAATTGGCTTCTCTGCTAAACATACCCCTAGAAGAATTGATCGGTTGCCGCACCCCAGACTTTTACGTCAACCCTGCCGATCGCCCAAAGGTACTCGACGCCCTCGCCCAAGACGGATACCTGCAAAACTACGAACTCCACTGCAAAAAATCAGACGGAACCCCTTTCTGGGCAATACTCTCGGTTCAGTCCCTCCAGTTTAAGAGTCAGCCGACGGCATTGTGCGCCTTGTACGATCTCACTCAGCGCAAGCAAGCAGAAAACATTCTCCAAGAGAGCGAAAAGCGGCTCCGGCGCCAGAGTCTGGCCCTGTTGCAGCTAGGGCGGCAGAGGACTCTCAACAGCGGTGCGCTGACTGTGGGAATTCGCGAAATTACTGAGGCTGCTGCGCGCACTTTGGAGGTGGAAAAAGTCAGCGTCTGGCTTTACAACCACGACAGATTTGGAACTGGCTACCCGATCGATCCTCAGCTAAATTTTACCCACAGAGCGATCGCCCGCAACCAAAAAGAATCTCTCGATACAGAGGCGGCGCCCCGAAACGATAACGAGTCAGTCAATCATTCTCAATTTAAAATCCCCAACCTCAAATTAGTTTGTCTCGACTTGTACGATCGCACTCACGAGCATCATTTGAGCCGCCAGTGCATATCAGCAAGCGATTTAAAATTTTCAATTTTAGATATAGAAAACGACGCGCCGGGCGAAAATCTAGCTGAAGACAATGGTTTAGAACCGGCGCCGCACACTCAAAACTCGATCGAAACAAACTTGTGTCACTTATCATCGATCGCCGAACATTCCGGTGTGCTACCGAATAAAAGCAAGCCAAATTCATCGATCTTAAATGTAGCAATTAGGCTCGGCGGCCAGATCGTGGGCATCCTCTCCATAGAACATATCGGCGCGCCCCGCGAGTGGGCTCTGGAGGAGCGTACCTTCGCCGATTCTTTAGCAAATTTAGTCGCGCTGGCGATCGAAGGATTTGAACGCCAGCGAGCTCAGGAAGCACTCTCCAAAGCCAAAGCGCAGCTAGAAATGACCGTCGATCAGCGCACCGCTCAAATCACCGCCACCAATCAACTGCTCCGCAGCGAAATTGCCGATCGTAAAAGAGCCGAAATCGCCTTGCAAGAAGCCTTACACAAAGCAGAAGCAGCTTCCAGAGCTAAAAGCACTTTTTTAGCCAATATGAGCCACGAACTGCGGACGCCGCTCAACGCCATTATCGGTTACAGCGAAATGCTAGAAGAAGAAGCACTGGACTGCGGACTCGATGACTTCATCCCCGATACCCAAAAAATTCGTAACGCCGGCAAACACTTGCTGAATTTAATTAACGATATTCTCGACCTTTCTAAGATAGAAGCCGGTCGGATGGAGGTTTACTTAGAAGAATTTGACCTCGGCAATTTAATAGAAGAAGTTGTTGAAACTTTGCACCCTTTAGTTGAAAAAAATCACAATCAATTAGAAGTTTCTTGCTCTCCAAATTTGGGAGTAATGTATGCAGATTTAACTAAAGTCAGGCAAATTTTGTTCAATTTGCTCTCGAATGCCCTCAAGTTTACCGAAGGTGGAACGGTGCTGCTGGGCGCCACTCGCGAGCCAGCAGGCGATAGCGATTGGGTTTATTTGCAAGTATCTGATACGGGGATTGGAATGTCTGAACAACAGCAGCAGGGTTTGTTTCAACCTTTTATGCAAGGGGATGCTTCGACTACTCGCAAGTACGGAGGCACTGGTTTGGGATTGGCGATTAGCCGCTTGTTTTGCCAGATGATGGGCGGCGATATCACTCTTGAGAGTCAGTTAGGTGTTGGCTCTACTTTTATTGTTCAATTAAAGGGCAAAGTTGACAGTTGACAGTTGACAGTTGACAGTTGTCAGTTGACAGTTGACAGTTGACAGTTGACAGTTGACAGTTGACAGTTGACAGTTGACAGTTGACAGTTGACAGTTGACAGTTGACAGTTGACAGTTGACAGTTGACAGTTGACAGTTGTCATTGGTCATTGGTCATAAGGAAGAAGAAAGAAGGAAGAAGGGAGAAGGAAGAAGGCAACGAGCACGCGATGGAGAGCATCTCAGTTTTGCATTATAGTGCGAGCGTCCCCGCTCGCGTGCGTGTATAAGCACGCGAGCGGGGACAGCACGAAAAATAAAAAATGTTTCTTGCAAAACTGAGATGCTCCCCATGCGATGGGGATTTAACAGATTTAACGGATGGGTAAAAGATGCAATAATTCGCCATTACCAATGACTAATAACCAATAACCAATAACCAATGACTAATAACCAATAACCAATAACCAATAACCAATAACCAATAACCAATAACCAATAACCAATAACCAATGACTAATAACCAATAACCAATAACCAATAACCAATAACCAATAACCAATAACCAACAACCAATAACCAATAACCAACAACCAATAACCAACAACCAATAACCAATAACCAACAACCAATAACCAACAACCAATAACCAACAACCAATAACCAACAACCAATAACCAACAACCAACAACCAATAACCAATAACCAATAACCAACAACCAATAACCAATAACCAATAACCAATTCCCTGTTAATTGTGATACCGATCGCGATCGACCTCTGTTTCCGATCACACAGTCGCATTTTTTGCCAGCCTAGAATACTTTCATTATCCCAAACTTTTGCCACAACCAGGATATAGCGCCTTGCTGCATTCAAAATTCCCACCTCAACCTGCCACAGAAGGGGGGTGGGGGTATTGCTTCTAGAAAGGCAATTTGGTAAAAGTAATGCTATCGTCGCTAACGAGTAGAAGGCAAAAGTTAACAGGAAATCAGGAATTATCAAAGGCATAAGAACTCAGAAACACAATTCGGCTTTTTGCCTTCTCCCTTGAACCTTCAAACTGCTGCCTCTACTGCCGAGATAGCAATCCCACTGACAGCAGCACACAAGTTCTCAAAATTAAAGGAGTGCATCGAGATGATTAAACCTTGCAGTCAACCGCTAAAAATAAATCCTTTCACTTCTTATCGCGATCCCACTACAGGCAAATGGACTGTAGTTCCAGCAGTTCAGAATGTTTGCGAAACAGACTCTAGTTTGAAACCCAAAGCCGAAAGCGAAAACGAAAGTAAAGTAGAAACAAGTCTTTGTGCTGTGCCTGCTGTCTCGCTGCCGAAAAAACGCTTTTCCTTCTCCTTGCTTGGGCTTAAAAACCTTGCTAAAAAATCTTCTGTCACTGTCAGTAGCTAGCCATCGCCGGGGCATAATCTAGTTTCCACGGTTGCGTCCGGGCGATCGCCAAACACAAAAAAACGAGCTGTTCTATAGCATAAATTGCCAAAAAGCGATATACTGACAGCAAACTTTCTCCTCACAATATCCGTCATGAACCCCATGCCTAAAGGCAGGGGCTTGTAGACTGTCCGACTCTTCGAGCGGGATACAAGCCAGAACATGACCAGCCTCAGACGCAACAAGCGTCTACGTTTTTAAGGTCACGATACCTACAAATGCGTCGCTAGTTTGTAGCCCTATCGTTGGTTGTTAAACATCTGTAATGGGTTAAGGAAGTGCAGCCAACATGACAAGCCTTAAAAACATTGGCGAAGCGAACATTACGAGCAATCAGAGGAGACGCAACAATGTCTAACTTTGTCTTTGTAATTGATACCAATCGCAAACCGCTATCACCCTGTAAACCAGGAATAGCAAGGTCATTGCTGAAAGCTGGAAAAGCAGCGGTATTTCGCCGATATCCGTTTACGATTGTTTTGAAAAAAGCAGTTGAGACGAATCCTGAACCGCTAGAACTGAAATTAGATCCGGGATCGAAAGTCACGGGGGTTGCAATCAAACAGGACAACAAGATTATCTTCGGAGCCGAACTGCAACACCGGGGACAGCAAATTAAAGATGCACTTCTCTCTCGCCGTCAACTTAGGCGAGGGAGACGCAATCGCAAAACTCGATACCGTAAGGCACGATTTCTCAATCGCACTCGCCCCGATGGTTGGCTCGCTCCATCGGGGCAACACCGAGTCGAAACAACACTTACATGGGTTCGCAAATTGATTCGACTCGCTCCCGTTGCCAGCATTGTTCAAGAGTTAGTGCGGTTTGATTCTCAACTCATGCAAAACCCTGAAATCTCAGGCGTTATGTATCAGCAGGGAGAATTGCAGGGTTACGAAGTCCGGCAGTATCTCTTGGAAAAATGGCATCGGCAGTGTGCTTATTGCTCGGCAGAAAATGTACCTTTTGAGGTTGAGCACATTCAGCCCAAGTCAAGAGGTGGCTCTGACAGGGTTTCCAATTTGACACTGGCTTGTCACGATTGCAATCAAAAGAAAGGCAATCAGGATATTCGAGCATTCCTGGCAGCTAAACCCGACCTGTTAAACCGCATCCTCAAACAAGCAAAGCTACCACTCAAAGATGCAGCAGCGGTCAACTCAACCCGATGGGCATTATTTAATGCACTTAAAGAAACGGGATTGCCCGTCACTACTGGCACGGGCGGACAAACTAAGTTCAATCGCCATCGGTTAGGGTTGGCTAAATCGCACTGGCTTGATGCTGCGTGTGTGGGCAGCATTGACACGCTCAAAGTATTGACTTCAAAGCCTTTGTTGATTGTGGCAAAAGGTCAGGGGACACGACAGATGTGCGGCACAAACCAGTACGGATTTCCCATTCGGCACAAGTCCAGAGTGCAAATTCACAAAGGGTTTCAGACTGGCGATATTGTCAGCGCAACCGTTACCGCAGGGAAGAAAGTCGGCTCTTATACAGGGCGGCTTCTATGCCGTGCTTCAGGCAGTTTTGATATCGTAACGAAGGCTGGGAGAGTAACAGGTATTAGCCACAAGTATTGCAAAGCAATCCACAAAAAAGATGGCTATAGCTATGGGTTTTAAAAATATTTCAAGGCGACGGTCGTCGCTGCCGCTTTCCTCCCCATGTCGTTAGCCCGGGGCTTCTCGCTCGTTTTTCTGGTGAAGTATTTGCTCGATCGCTTCGTCCACTTTGTATGGACAGACCGACCAATTCGCCAGCGGGGAACTGTCATCGTTGCTATCCCCGTGATTTGTCTGTTTGCTTCGCTGATTGCAATTGCAGGACTCCGGGATAGTGCAATACAGATAAGAAAGCGAGCAGATACTAATAAGGAAATACTTCACGGAACCAACCGCTTGTTAACCACTGTGGTGGATGCGGAAACGGGCATTCGGGGTTACGGGTTGACGAAGCGCCGCGATTTTCTAGCACCATATTTAGAAGCAAAGAAGAGCTTGCCTCCGCTGCTGGCTCAACTCGAAATCGCGGTGGCAGAAAATCAACTGCCAGCTCAGGGATTTGCAGAAATTAAACAAAGTACCGAACAGCAAATAATTGTATTGCAAAACACTCTGAATAAGCTCGACAGTGCGGGAACAAAAGTTCAGTCGCCGGAAATAATTCAGGTGTTAGTTCGAGATAAATTGAAGATGGATAAGCTGCGCGAAAAAATTGATGCGTTTGCTGATGCCAGCCAAGCCTACCAGAAGGCTTTAGAGGGACGAGTAGGTGAGTTGGTAGATTTAATTAATTTCCTGCAATTTGCTGGTTTGCTTGTCGGCTGTCTGGGTGGAGCAGCTTCCTGGTATTTATTTCATAGTTTAGACCAGGAATTGAGGAAGCGGCAAGCAGGCTTGCAAGAAAGTAAAACTCGCATTCAAGCTGTGGTAGACAATGCGGCTGATGGGATTATTACTTTAGATGAATCGGGCAATATTGAGTCTTTTAATGCGGCAGCAGAACGGATTTTTGGCGAAAAAGCCGATCGCACAATTGGCTCGAACCTGCGCCAACTGATAGCTCAACCGCAGCCCGACAGCAGCACGGGAGATTATGCGATCGAATATTTTGTCTTAAATCCCGATGCTAAACTGAAGACTTACCAGCAAGAAACTGTCGGAATTCGCAGCGACGGCACCAAGTTTCCGATGGAGCTTGCCATCAGCGAAATGTGTCTGGCAAATCAACGGTTGTTTGTTGCGATTTGCCGCGATGTGGGAGGACGGAAACAAGCTGAGGAAACTCTCCGCAAGCAAGCGCAAATGCTGGATTTTGCGAACGATACGATCGCGGTACTCGACTTGAACGGGGTGATTTCTTATTGGAATTTGGGGGCGAAGTGGCTCTACGGGTGGCGGAATTCGCAAGCAATAGGAAAAAATATTCACGAGCTTTTGCACACAGAATGGACGCAGCCTTTTGACGAAATTCAAAAAGTGTTTTTCGAGCGGGGATATTGGCAAGGGGAACTGGTGCGTACCAAGGAAGACGGCACAAAAATTACGGTGGCGAGTCGGTGGACTTTGCAGCGCGACGATCGAGATCGACCCCAGGCTATTTTGGAAATTAGCAACGATATTAGCGATCGCAAGCGCTCAGAAAGTGCTTTAGCCGAAATCGCGCAGCGGTTTCGCGATACTTTTGAACAAGCCGCAGTCGGCATGGCTCAAGCGAGTGTGGATGGCAAGTTGCTGTTAGTCAATCAAAAACTTTGCAAAATTGTCGGCTACAGCCGTCAAGAATTGATGGCTAAAAAATTTCAGGATATTACTTTTGGACAAGATTTAGGAAACGAACTGGAACTTTTAGGCGAATTATTAGCAGGAAAAATTGATAATTACTGTATAGAAAAGCGCTATGTCTGCAAAGACGGAGAGTTAGTGTGGGTCAACTTGACGGTTTCGCTGCTGCAAGAACAAAATGGCACTCAATTGCTGATGGGTGTGGTAGAAGATATTAGGGAACGCAAACAAGCTGAGGAATCGTTGCGGTTGCACGCTGAAGAATTGAGGTGGACGGCGAACTCGCTGGCTCAAACGACGAGTGTGTTGAGAAAGCGGAATCAAGAGTTAGATCAGTTTGCTTATGTAGTTTCTCACGATTTGAAAGCGCCGCTTAGGGCGATCGCAAATCTCAGCAGTTGGATAGAAGAAGACCTCAGCGATTCGATGACAGAGGATACTCTGCACCAAATGAACCTGCTGCGCGGCAGAGTTCACCGGATGGAATCATTGATTGAGGGACTGCTGCAATATTCCCGCGTCGGACGCATTCAACTGGCTTCAGAAACTGTAAAAGTTGGGAAGTTATTAGCAGAAATTATTGATTCGTTGGCACCGCCGTCAGGATTTGAAGTAAAAGTTGAACCGGGAATGCCAACTTTTGTGACTGAAAGATTGCCGTTGCAGCAAGTTTTTTCTAATTTAATTAGCAACGCCATCAAACACAATAGAAATGAATCCGGCCGCGTAAACATATCGTTTAAGGAGTTAGAGAATTTTTACGAGTTTGCTGTAGCTGATGACGGGCCGGGGATTGCTCCTCAATATCACGATAAAGTTTTTGTGATTTTTCAGACCTTGGAAGCTCGCGATAAAGTTGAAAATACTGGCATTGGTTTGTCGCTGGTGAAGAAAATTGTCGAATCTCAAGGCGGCACTATTTCTCTGGAATCGGCCGAAGGTGAGGGAGCAACTTTTCGGTTTACTTGGCCGAAGCAACCTATTAGCAAATAAGATAATACCAATTTTTTATGAGGCTGCATAGAATCTGATCCCCCCTAACCCCCCTGGTGGGAGGGGGGGACAAGATTCTTCTCAAAGTCCCCCAACAATCAGGGGGATTTAGGGGGATCGAGATATATGCAACTTCACATTAAATTGGTATAAGACGTAAGATAAGACGGCGGTTGAAACCGCGTCTACACAAACAAAACCCGGATGGTGCGCGGGTTGAAGAGCGGGCGGTTAAAATTACGTTATTTTCTTCAGCCTGCTTGGCATGGACTTCGTTTGTCTAAACCTGGTTTAAACCGCCATATTGTCTGCATCGCAGCGGATTTCGATGATAAATCCATCGGGATCGTAGAAGTAAATGCCGCGTCCTGTAGCGCGGGTGACGGGGCCGCTGTCGATCGCAATTTCATTAGACTTTAGCACTTCCAAAGCGCGATCGAACAAATCGCGATCGATGTCAAAGGCCAAGTGGTTAGCGCGAGTAAAAGCCTTTTGGGGATCGGGGTTTGGCGGTTCCAAATCTGGCTGCCAAAATAAGTCAATCACAGTCCCGTCTGGAGTGATGAAATTAGCGACTTTACCAGCAGCCACCATTTCTGTTAAACTTACGGGAATTTCTGCACCTGTGAGTTCGTGCAAGCCGAGAATTGTACCGTAGAAGTGGCGGGAAGCTTTCATATCGCGCACGTTTAAAGCGATATGGTGAACGCGGCGCAAGTTCCCCGGCGCCAAGGCAATTTTGACGGTGCTTTCGGTAGTTTGCATGGTTGTCAATTGCTACTGTTAAAATTGGACGATGTGAAATTTATTCAGAGTTTGTAGTGAGGACTTCAGTCCTCAGATTTCTATAAGGACTGAAGTCCTCACTACGAACCAATTTAAAGATCGTGAGGACTTAATCTCAATTATTGTTACTTTTCTTTAGGGAACGATGCCATACCTACAAATAGCATGGCCAGCCCGCCTCCCAGTATCGCGAACGCCAGTAAACCTACAGCTAAATCTAATCCAGATGTATTTTCCATTAAATTAAACCATTCTCCAATTAAATCCAATAATCACTATTTATTAATTGCTGATTGCTTCTTAACAATGGGGAAGAGAAGAAAAAACAAGCTAACTAACCGTAGGGTGCGTCATACCAATTTAATGTGAAGTTGCACATATTCCGATCCCCCTAAATCCCCCTTAAGAAGGGGGACTTTGAGAAGATTCCAGTCCCCCCCTTATTAAGGGGGGTTAGGGGGGGATCAGATTCGGGAGCAGCCTCATAAAAAATTGGTATCAGGAAGAAAATTGTTAGTCTGTATGCAAAACATTCACCCCTGACGCACCCTACAATAACTAAACATCCATCCGTTACATCGGTCAAAAAATCCGTTGCCGAACTGCTTATTTTGCCAATTCTCGATCGATCGCAGCGATCAATTCCGGCGAATCTGGGCCCACGCTGCTGCGGAATCTGGCAACCACTTCACCCTGTTTGCTAACTAAGAATTTTTCAAAATTCCAGGAAACCTCACCTTTGGGATCGACTGCATTCGTAAGCTGAGCGTACAGCGGGTGCTGCTGGCTGCCTTTAGCGCTTACTTTGTCAAATAATTCAAAGCTGACACCGTATTTTGTAGTGCAGAAATTGACGATTTCTGCGTTGCTTCCGGGTTCTTGAGCTCCGAAGTCGTTGCAGGGAAATCCTAAAACGCGGAGTCCGGCGGCGCCGTACTTCTGGCTCAATTCTTCGAGTCCTTTGTATTGAGGTGTATAGCCACATTTGGAAGCTACGTTAACTATCAAGAGTACCTGGCCAGCGTACTCTCCTAGCTGCTTGTCTGCGCCTGCGATCGTTTTTACATTAATGTCGGAGATGGTGCTGGGCATTTTCAAATATTTCTAAATTTGACTAGCACAATTTTACCGCAATTTGGTAAGATTTTGTCGATTTGCCGATCGCTCAAAATTAAAAAATCCCGACCGGGGGGTTTGCGGAGTTCGGGCGGATATGATAGATATTGGCGAAGCCGATGAAATTTTTCCATAGGTACGTAGTTGCGCTTGGGCGCTCTTGCATATATATCAATACCGTTTACTTGTATAGCGCCCTGGGGATAAACCGCTATGAAAAATAGATACGGAGATTGCTTCGTTCCTCGCAATGACGATCTTAAGTAAACCGTATTGGCATATATATAAGACAACACCGTTTACTCAAGACAATAGGTACGTAGTTGCGCTTCAGCGCTCTTTATATATAACATTTATAACGAAAGATGAGGTATGACTGTAAATGGAGTTTTTGATGCAACCCCGTTTACTACACGATAAGTATAAGAGGGCTTAAGCCCAACAACGTACCTCACTTATCTGAGTGGCTTTCTGTCATCCATTTTTGGTACGTATCCTCAAGTTGCTTGTCTTCCAAAACTATTTCTAGGCGGACTTTGACGCAACCGTGGCGGGGTTGAGAGGCGATCGCATTTAAGATTTTGCTAGCTTTCTGCACAGACGTAAATTCTGCCTTAACTGTCGGTTCCTGGCGATCGCTCTTAATCTCTGCCAAATCTATACCGGTGATGTTTCCCTCGCCCAAATCTATCTCTGCCAAAACCTTCGGATCGTCGCCGACTTGTTCGACAATCAACTTTTCCCACTGGATCGGCACTTGTACCATCCGAGTCTCAATTTCTTTGCGGACAATGACTTCGCCGACTTTGCGCTTGCTGCGATTGATTACCAATCGTTCTTCTAGCAGGCGAATTACTTCACGATCGACAATATCCAAGTTTTCGTCATCCTCATCGGTCTCTAAATGTTCATTTTGGCGATCGGCATCTGTTAGATTTGACATAACTGTTGAGGGATTAGTTGACTCGTTTTTGCTCACTTCATCAAGCTGTTCTGAGGATTTTCCTAAATATTCATACTCTGCCGTTCCCACAAATCCGGGCAGCAGATCGACTGCATCGGACTTAATACTTACAAACAGAGTTTTTTGATGATAATCTACTTTTTTGAGCAGCTTGATACTTACTAAAAAAATGCGGGGGTTTTCGCGACCTAGCCCTGATACCACAAAGTTTAGCTGACCGTTAGGATCGAAATAGACATCTTTGATTTTGCCTACCAAGTGACCTTGGTTGTCTTTGATTGTAAAACTTTTTAGCTTAGTTCTGACTTTTTCCGGCACCCGGTTGAGACGGGTATTTGATTTGGCTGTGGCTACTTTTTCGGCTGATGCTTGACCGTTCATTTTTAAAACTTTCCTACTTAGGGATTTTTATTATGAATTGAGGCAAATTGGTAAAGGCGGTTCAACAGTTGACAGTTGACAGTTGACAATTGACAGTTTGAGAGCGACCTCTACCTAGAAGGAAGAGAAATGGAGTAATGAATTGTCTGATTTTAATTTCTCCCGATCGGGCGGGCGGGCTTTAAACTAATTATTTCTGGGAAAGTGCATAAACTTTGCCAAAAACTGACAATTTTCGCACTACACTCCCGTTATAGCTGTTTTATCATCGTCAGAAAAATTAGGTATGTAGTTGCGCTTGGGCGCTCTTTATAATATAAGCGTATAGCGCTGAAGCGCAACTACGTACCTTGGCCCAAGTGCGAGCCGATCTTTGAGCGATACTTTTGGTAGTTTTATATCTCCTATCCTCAGAATAAAACCACCGTATTTCTTAAGGGGGAGCGCCAGGACGATCTGGCTTAACTGAAGCCTATCGCGTCATCTAGGAATTGCGCGATCGCCAAATTCAAACCTGTGCGGTGAGAGAATTATGCGATTAATCCGCAATTCCTATTCAAGACTTTTTGCGGTTGGTTTAGATAGTTTTATTATCTACAACCGGAGTTCCGTCAGTCTGAATGTCTAATTCTTCACGGCGCAAGGTTTCTTCCCCGTCAACCGTGCTGCGAACAACTTCTTTTCTGACGTTGACTTCTTCGCGCACGTAGGCTTCCTTGTGAATGTCGGCCGTTTCTTCGTAGACTTCGATGCGTGCAACTTCCCCTGATTGGAAGTCAGCGTCACCGACTGAAACTACTCTACCAGCTTCGACTGGTGTGACTCGCTCGATTACGACTCGTTCTTTTTCAATGGGTACTGAAGCTCTTGCTGTTTCAGTTTCTACCCGCTTACCAACTGCTACTTCGCCTGTTTTGGCGCGGTTTTTGTTGGCAATCAAGCGTTCTTCATAAAGCTTGAGATTTTGGTGGTTTTGTTCGTTGGTTTCATAGAGGGGGCGATCCATATCGTAGCTGTAGTTGCTGCGATCGTAGCTAGCAGGAGTTGCAGTGCTTGCCACAGGTGCTGCTGCTGCTGCTGTGCCGGGATTGCGGTAGATGCCTCTTACCTGTTCTTCGCGATCGTAATCTAGTGGTTCTAATTCATTGTAAGCCGGCAGTTGTTCTGCTTGAGCTTTGCTGCGAAGGCCTGTGGCGTAGACGCGATGGGCTCCGTAGTCGAAGCGGGCCGAGCCGATCGGCAGCAATACTTTTTTACCAAAAATCCAAATGCCGGTATCAACTACCAGATAGCGAAAACGGCCAGTTTCATCAACCAATGCGTCATAAACGGTGCCTACTTTTTCGTCAGAGTCGCCGGCATAAACATCAAATCCCTTGATGTCGTCTCCCGCAAATATTTCTTCCTTATAGTTAGGCTCAAACTCTGCAATTCTTTGAAGTGCCATGTGTTTTTTCCTCGTCGCTCTACTTAAATTAATAGTAGAAATTAATGGCTTAACTTCCCTCTCCCTAAAGTCTGAACTGCTCAATTTAGGGCGTTTAATACTATAGGAATACAGCGCGGTGTCGGTGCTAGCGCACTCAGCGATTCAATACTGGATTGAGTCACAATACGGTTCAGTTAGGGCTAGTGTCATTGCGAGGAACGAAAAAAGATTAGGTACGTTGTTGGGCTTTAGCCCTCTTTCTCTATCAGTCTAAAGAGGGCTAAAGCCCAACAACGTACCTGTAGTTTCAGAATGTTCTAGGAGAGAGGCTTCAGGAAAGCTAGAAATTTTAGGTTTAGAGTGGATTTAGTTGAGCTCTGATGGTTTCTATGCGTTTGCGGTTGACTCCTAAATCCGACTGTCCCAGACGCGAAGCCGATCGCACGTGAATCACCTTTGCCCCATCATCTACCAAAAATTCCACATCATCCACAAAGCCCATCAAAGCACTGCTGAACTCCGCATACAGGTAATTATCGGTTGCGGTGATAATTTTAGTTTTGCCCGAGGACTCGATCGCCCCTTTGAGCTTAGCCATAGCCTCAGCAGGCGACGAAGTGTAAGCCAAAGGCTCAATTTGGTGCTCGGCATCTTGACTGAAGCTGCTGACGCAGTTGGGGGAAGCAGGGCACGCTGCCAGTTTTCCTGATACAATGCCGATATTAGTAGGTCTTTTTCCAGCAAACATGGTTTTTTCTCCGGGAATTAGGATAAAAGTTGCGATCGCCAGTACCGCTACAGCTACCAGCGATATTAAAACAACTAGGACTCTTTTCAATGCTGTCGGCGATTTTGTTTCAACTGTTTGCAAAGGATGAGTTCTCCAGAAAGTGCGATTTAGATCTAATTTTAATATTAATTGAAATTGACATCTCAAACCTAAATAGATTGAGTTTGTTCTTCGAGCAACCAGTAAGTCAGCATTGTTCCTTTACCTTTAACCGTGATAGGCCCCCGTTCTTCAAAAATAAACTGCTCTTTCAAACGCTCGTAAGTCTTCGCCGTCACTTGAATTTTACCCGGCAATCCGTTCGACTCCATCCGCGAAGCAACATTCACAGTATCTCCCCACAGATCGTAGCTAAATTTGCTAATCCCAATAATTCCCGCCACCACCGAACCGCTGTGAATTCCGATCCGCAATTGAAAACCTTCTCCAATTTTGAGATTAAACTTTCTCAAAGCTGCCTGCATATCCAAAGCTAAAAGTGCGATCGCCTCAGAGTGATCTTGGCGCGCCGTCGGCAAACCCCCAACCACCATGTAAGCATCCCCAATCGTCTTAATCTTTTCCAACCCGTGCAACTCAGACAACCGATCGAACTCCGAGAAAATTCCATTCAAAATTTCTACCAACTGCGTCGGACTTTTGTGAGCCGAAAACTCTGTAAAACCCACCAAATCAGCAAACAATACCGTCACCTCATCAAAATGATCCGCGATCGGGTTTTGGCCTTTTTGCAAGCGCTCAGCAATAGGTTTAGGCAAAATATTCAGCAGCAATTTCTCTGTTTGCTCTTGCTGCACTTTCAGTGCTGCTTCAGCTTGTTTCCGCTGAATCAGCGAACCGAGCTGCGTAGCAACCGCACTCACCAATTCCAGCAAGCGCGGCTGAGATTCCAGAACTTTTTCGCGATAAAAAATCAAAATAGCTAACACTTGATTTTCCGCCAAAATTGGCAAACCAAAAGCTGCTTTCAATCCCACATTTACCGCAATTTCCGATCGCAGAAACACTTGTTCCGGTGCAGTAGAAACATCCTCGATCCATTCGGACTGCTGCGACTGCCAAATCCTCCCTGGGAGTCCCACACCAGGAGCAAAAGTTAGCTGCCAACTTGTCTGTCGGAATTGGGCAAAACTCGAATCGCTGACGTACCTGCCTCTAGCACATCTTAAAACGCCGTCACTGTTAGGAATCCAAGCTTCGCCCAGATTCCATTCAATAGTTTGGCAAATTAAACCTAAAATCACATCTATAGCCGACTCAAAATTGTCAGATTTGCTAATAGCTTGAGTTGCCTCCAGCAGCAATCTTGTTTCCATTTCAACCTGACGGCGTTCGGCAATTTCCTGGTGCAACTGGACATTTTGATCGGTCAATTTTTGATTTTTTTCTTGCAGTTGCATTTGCAAAGAACGCACGGTCAGTTGATTGCTCACTCGCGCCAATACTTCTTTCACCTGAAAAGGTTTTGTGATATAATCTGCTCCGCCTACTTCAAAAGCTTTTGCCTTATCTATTCCTTCTTCTAACGCGCTGATAAAAATGATGGGAATTTCGCTAAATTGCGGTTGTAATTTCAGTTTTTGACATAATTCATAACCGTTAATATCCGGCATCATAATATCCAGCAAAATCAAATCTGGGACGCTAGACTGAATTGCATCTATAGCCGAAAAACCATTAGTGACAGGTCTAACTTTATAGCCATTTTTTTGCAAGATTCTAATCAACAAACGCAGATTGTCTGGCGTATCGTCAACTACTAAAATATCTGCTTGATAGTTTTCAGTTTGTTCCGCCTTCATCTCCACGATCTGATTCCTCCGCCTCGGCAACTAAATTGAGAATTTTCTGGTAATCAAAATTATCGAGATGACCCTGGAGGATTTCGGCAAATTCAGGATGAGCATCCCTTATTTCCTCGATTGTTATCCCAATTAAGTCAAAATCAGCACTGCGGATTACCTGCCTCATGTTATCTATCCATTGTGCGGGAAGTATGGGTAAATAAGCAAGCGCATCATTAGACTGGGAGTCAGATAGATTGTGGCGATCGCCCGCTGACATCAAATCCGTTGAGTTAGAGTATAGATACTTCACCCCTAAATGTTTGTGAAGAGTATCAAAGATATCATTTTTGCGGAAGGGTTTGTTAATAAAATCGTCGCAGCCGACGAATAAAGCAAACGATCGCCTCCCTTCAATGGTACTAGCTGTCAAAGCAATAATCTTCGGAATCAGAGGTTCGACACCAGAAACGTTGATTTCCTCCCCCATTGCTGGCTTGGACTCTCTCTGCTGTATCCTGAGTCTAATTTCCATCGTCGCTTCGCAGCCATCCATCACCGGCATTTGCAAATCCATCAAGATTAAGTGCGGCTGCCAGTTTTCCCACATTTCTACCGCTTCACGGCCGTTGCTAGCCTGTTTCACTGCAAAACCCAAGGGAGAAAGCATTTTGACTAAAAGTTGGCGGTTGTCTTTGCGATCGTCCACAACTAAAATCCGGTAGGAAATCCCATCTGGTTCCACTCCCATCACCTGGCTGCTGATTTCCGGGGTAGGAATCGAAGCGGCATCAACTGCATCAACTTCAATCTCAAATCTAAAAATCGTACCTCGATTTTGCTCGCTTTCCACAGTAATATTGCCGCCCATTAGCCGTACAAATTGGCTGCTGATCGTCAAGCCTAAACCCGTCCCTTTTTGAGCTTTTTGACCGGATTCTGTTTGCACGAAGGCTTGAAAAACCTTGCCCAATTCTTCGGGAGAAATGCCACTTCCTGTATCTTCTACTTCAAATTGCAGAAACAACGAACCAGACAAATCTAAATTATTCTCCGTCAAATTTCCACTCTCAGGCAGAGTGTAACTTGTCGAACCATCTAAATTTGTAGGACTTTCAGCCACAATGACAATTTCGCCTTCTGAATCATTTCCTCTTGCTTCTTCTCTATTACTTCTATCTGTCACATCCATGACATCCCCTACATCTGTCCCCGCCGAACTGCCTTGCCTAAGAGGCCTCACTCTTACAGATACCCCGCCAACTCTGGTAAATTTCATGGCATTACTGAGGAGATTGATTAGCACTTGGCGCAGTTTTACCTCATCAGTTCGCACGTACTCCGGAACATCTGTATTTCGCTGGAAAACTAACTGCAAACCTTGATTTTTCGCTCGTAGTTGAAACATATCTTCCATTTCGTCAAGCAAGTCGTAGAGATTGAAGTTTGTCGGAAAAACAATCATCCGGCCCGCTTCGATTTTTGCCAAGTCTAAAGCTTGATTGATTAAAGTCAGCAAGTGTTCGCCGCTGCGGTGAATAATTCTGATATTGTCTCGATCGTCTGCTGTTAGATTCGGGCTAGATTCGACGATTTGAGTAAAACCGAGTATGGCATTGAGGGGGGTACGCAACTCGTGGCTCATGTTGGCGAGAAACGTACTTTTCGCTCTGTTTGCTGCTTGGGCAGCTAATGCAGCCTGTTGCAGTTGTTCTGTGCGTTCCACAATGTCAGCTTCTAAGGTACGCTGGTAATTTGCGAGGACTCTTTCTGCTTCTTTGCGCTCGCTGATGTCTTGAATAGCTGCGATCGCAAAAACAACATTTCCGCTGCTGTCAAAAATTGGCGTAGCAGTTACCTCTAAAGTAATTATCAAACCGTATTGAGTGATTTCAACATCATCAACTTTGACAGATTCCCCTCTCAGCGCCCGTAAAATCGGAAAATTTTCAGGAAAATATAGGCGATCGCTCTCGCCGTTATAAAATTGATCCATTCCACGCCATGTTTGGGCAGCCCTCGCGAGGACAGTTTGTGAATCAAGCAATTCCTGCGCTGCATGATTCAAATACGCGATCGAGCCATCGGGATTGTAAACAGATACCCCCACCGGCAAAGCTCCTAAAAATTGATTCAGCCGACTTTCACTCGCAGATAATTCCTCATTGGCTAGCTTCAAGTCTGCGTTTACCACCTCTAACTCCGCATTGACTCTCTTTAACTCCTCGTTGGCTTGTTGTCGCTTGATAGTTTCAATTGTTAATTTTTGGTCTTGCAAATAACTGTGTATTGCTTCTACTACTGTTATTTGCAAATCTTCATCTTGCCAAGGTTTCTGGATGTATCTGTACAACTTAGCATACTTGATGCTGTTGCTCAGAGCTTGTAAATCGGCTTGTCCCGTCAGCATAATAGTCAGCGTATCGGGCGATTGTTCGTGAATTTGTTTGAGCAGCTCGTCCCCTTTAATATCCGGCATGATGTAATCGGAAAGCACCAAAGCTATTTCATGCTCATCAGCCCGCAAATCTGCCAGCAATTCCAAAGCATCTTCTCCACCTTCTGCCGTTTCAATAATGCACCGATCGCCGATCGCCTTTTTGAGCTCAATCTTTAAGCTTTCCAAAACATCAGGCTCGTCATCTATACAAACAATCACAGGTTTCTTCATAAATTTATTTGCCATTTTTTTGTTGAATATTTACTTATTCAAGGCAAAAAGAGTTGTTTGGTTTCGCTTTTTTTGCCAGTTTCACTGCCTTGCCACCCCAGTCAGCAAGTTGATTTTAGATTTACACCACAGATAAAATTGAGAGCTTTTGCATGATTGTTTGATTTACAGAGAAACTGGTAAGCGATGCAGATAATTTCAAGATTGTTTGTGAATGACTGCAATTCAAGTCTAGTCTAAAATTTTGATATTGCCACCACTAAAGATGAATTGTATCTATTATTTTTAGCCATCAGTCATCCAGAGATTTTTTTTCAGACTTCACCCCTGAAAATTGGATCTGAAGCCTCCCCCTAAACGGGGGAAATCAAACAAAATGATTCATTCCTCCAATCCTCTTCTATCGACTGCTATGGGTAGCTGTCAACTGTCAACTGTCAACTGTCAACTGTCAACTGTCAACTGATCACCCGTACTATTAAACTTCTCTGCTTCGATAATTAAGTTGAGAATTTTTTGGTAATCAAAATTCTCTAGATGACCTTGAAGGATGTCGGAAAATTCAGGATGAGCATCCCTTATTTCCTCGATCGTCCTCGCAATTAAGTCAAAATCAGCACTGCGAATTACCTGCCTCATATTATCCATCCATTCTGCGGGAAGGTTGGGTAAAGAAGCAGAAAAAGTATTAGAATTAGATAGGTTATTGCGCTCGCCCATTGAATCAGAGCCTGTTAAGTCAGAATAAATATAACTCACCCCCAAATGTTTGCTCAGCATATCAAATATATCCATTTTGCGGAAAGGTTTTCTGATAAAGTCATCACAACCCATCAACAAAGAAAAAGCGCGTTTCTCTTCATGGGTACTAGCTGTTAAAGCAACAATCTTCGGGTTCAGGAATTGAGGATTGGGAATATCCATCTTCCCCTCGCCTTGTTCCTCTTCCTTTCTCCGCTGTATCCTCGATCTAATTTCGATCGTCGCTTCGTAGCCGTCCATCACCGGCATTCGCAAATCCATCAAAATCAAGTGCGGCTGCCAATTTTCCCACATTTCTACCGCTTCACGGCCGTTGCTAGCCTCTTCGACTCCGAAACCCAAGCCAGAAAGCATTTTGACTAACAGTTTGCGGTTGTCTGTGCGATCGTCCACAATTAAAATTCGATAGTATGGCTGATCGGGTTCCATTCCAATCACCTCACGGATGATTTTTGGAGTGGCAATTGCAGCGGCATCAACTGCACTAACTTCTATGCCAAATCTAAAAATAGTACCCCGTTCTAGCTGGCTTTCTACAGTTAGAACGCCACCCATTAACCGTACAAATTCATTGCTAATTGTCAATCCCAAACCAGTACCTTGTTGAGCTTTTTGACCGGATGCTGTCTGCACAAATGCTTGAAAAAGATTGCCCATTTCTTCTGGGGCAATACCAACTCCCGTATCTTCTATTTCAAACTCCAAAAACAGAGAATTAGAAATATTTAAATTATCCATTCTTGCCAATACTTTACTTTCAGACTGACGGGAAATTATAGGATTTTCTGGATAATTGCTTGCTTCTAAATCTGAATCTGTCGAATTTTTCAAGGGACTGACAATTTCCCCTTCATCGCTTATTTCGGCTATATTCGCGATCGAATTCGCTGCTGAAATACCTTCTAACTTCCGGCACACTCTTACTGACACCCCGCCGATTTGAGTGAATTTCATGGCATTACTCAGAAGATTGATTAGCACCTGGCGTAGCTTCACTTCATCGGTTCGCACGTACTGCGGAATGTCAGCATCGCGCTGGAAAATCAACTGCAAATCTTGATTTTTCGCTCGCAGGTCAAACATTTCTTGCAATTCGTCAAGCAAGCAGTAAAGGTCAAAGTTAGTCGGAAGAAGTGTCATCCGCCCCGCTTCGATTTTTGCCAAGTCTAAAGCTTGATTGATTAAAGTCAGCAAGTGTTCGCCGCTGCGGTAAATAATTCTGATATTTTCTCGGTCTTCTACTGTCAAATTCGGGCTGGGTTCGACGATTTGAGTAAAGCCGAGTATGGCATTGAGGGGTGTACGCAACTCGTGGCTCATGTTGGCAAGGAAGGTACTTTTCGCTCTGTTTGCTGCTTCGGCGGCGAAGGCAGCTTTTTGCAGTTGTTCTGTGCGTTCTACAATTTCAGCTTCTAAGGTGCGCTGGTAATTGGATAGGAAATTTTCTAATTCTTTGCGCTGGCTGATGTCTTGAATAACTGCGATCGCAAAAACAATATTTCCGTTGCCGTCAAAAATGGGTGTGGCACTTATTTCTAGAGTGATTGTCAGCCCGTATTGAAGGATTTCAACTTCATTCACCTTGACATATTCCCCTCTCAGCGCCCGCAAGATCGGAAAATTTTCAGGGAAATACAGCCGATCGTTTTCGGCGTCATAAAATTGAGAACCTGCAACTAATTGTTCAACACTGTTGCCTAGCATACTGTCTGCCAAGCCAGTATCTGCATCCAGCAACTGGTTGGTGGCATGATTGATATAGGCGATAGAGCCGTCGGGATTGTAAACAGATACCCCCACAGGCAAAGCTGCTAAAAATTGATTTAACCGGCTTTCACTCGCCGACAATTCCTGGTTTACTATCTGCAACTGCTTGTTTGCTTCTCGCCCCTTAATAACTTCATCAGCCAACTTTTGGTCTTGCAAATAGCTGTGAACTGCTTCTACTACTGTTAACTTCAAATCTTCCTTTTGCCAAGGTTTGGGGATGTAGCGGTACAGCTTGGCATACTTGATAGCGTGACCCACAGCCTCTAAATCTGCTTGGCCAGTCAGCATAATTTTCAGCGTATTGGGCGATCGTTCATGAATTATTTGGAGCAGTTCGTCTCCTTTGATATCCGGCATGATATAATCAGAAACAACTAAAGCTATTTCGTGTTCGTCAGCCTGTAAATCTGTTAATAACTCTAAAGCATCTTCTCCTCCTTGCGCTGTTTCAATAATACACCGATCGCCGATCGCCTTTTTTAGTTCAATCTTTAAACTGTTCAGAACATCAGCTTCGTCATCAATACAAACAATCACAGGTTTTTTCATGATTTTGCTTCCCGGAGTTTTTTTTGCTTCTCTCTTTGCTGCTACAATTTTGGTAAAAAATCAGATTTCAACCGATTTTTTTACCAACTTTTTTGGGTAACACTAGATTGAGTTGAATCTCGATCGCCATTTCAATGTGATCCTCTAGAGGAAATCTCCCGATCGACCTTCACGCCTGAAAATTGGATCTGAAGCCTCCCCCTAAACGGGGGAAATCAAACAAAATGATTCATTGCTCCAATCCTCTTCTATCGATGGAAGAGGTAGCTGTCAACTGTCAACTGTCAACTGTCAACTGTCAACTGATGAACTCTACCATGCTATTTTTATGCCTCGGCAATTAAAGTGAGAATTTTCTGGTAGTCAAAATTATTGAGATGATCCTGGAGAATTTCGGCAAATTCAGGACGATCGTACCTTAATTCCTCGATCGTCCTCGCAATTAAGTCAAAATCAGCGCTACGTATTACCTGCCTCATGTTTTCTATCCATTCTGCGGGAAGTGCGGGCGAGTAAGCAAGCGCAGCATTAGAGGTAGCCTCAGATTGATTGTGGAGATCGCCCGTTGGGATAAAATCAGTTGAGTAAGAGTAGAGGTACCTCACTCCCAAATGTTTGTGGAGCGTATCAAATATATCAGTTTTGCGGAAAGGTTTGCTAATAAAATCGTCGCAGCCTATAGATAAAGCAGACGATCGTTTCTCTTCAATAGTGCTAGCTGTCAAAGCAACAATCTTCGGAATCACAGAGCCGTTTTCTTGTCGCTCTTGCTCTTGCTGCTGTATTCTGTTCCTAATTTCTTTAGTAGCTTCATAGCCGTCCATCACTGGCATTCGCAGATCCATCAAAATTAAATGCGGCTGCCAATTTTCCCATATTTCTATTGCTTCGCAGCCATCGCTAGCCTCTCGCACTCCAAAACCCAAGGGAGAAAGAATTTTGACTAAAAGTTGGCGGTTGTCTTCGCGATCGTCTACAATTAAAATTCTATAGCAGGGTTGATTTGGTTCCAACCCAGTAACTTCCCGGTTAATTTCTGGGGCAGGAATATTAGCAACATCAACCACACCTACTGGAATCTCAAATTTAAAATTTGTGCCGCGTTCTAATTCACTTTCTACGACGATTTCTCCTCCCATCAGCCGGACAAATTGACGGGTAATAGTCAATCCCAAACCCGTACCCTTTTGAGTTCTTTGACCCGAAGATGTTTGCACAAATGCCTTGAAAATATTCCCCAATTCTTCCGAAGCAATACCAACGCCTGTATCTTCTATTTCAAACTGAAGGAAAATTACCCGCTCGTCAGTTAAATCATCAGCCTCATCTGTGGGTACAACAGTTGCCACATCAATTCTATTGGTGGCAAAGTCTCTAATACTTTTTGTAGTATCAATGCAAGCTGTGGGATTCCCCAATAAATCAACTATTCTAGATTTTTCTAATTGTGAAACCCTTAAAACGATCGAACCTTGTTCCGTAAACTTAATTGCATTGCTGAGAATATTTATCAGCACTTGCCGCAGTTTGACATCATCGGTTCGCACGTACTGGGCAACGTCATTTGCTCGCTGAAAAAGCAACTGAACCTCTTGATTCTTTGCCCGCATTTGAAACATATCTTGTAAATCGTCAAGCAAGCGGTATAAGTCGAAGTCTTTAGGGTCAAGTATCATCCGCCCCGCTTCAATTTTTGACAAGTCTAAAACTTCATTGATCAGGGCCAGCAAGTGTTCGCCACTGCGGCGAATAATACTCAGATTTTCGTGGTTTTCGACAGTAAAATTGGAGCTGCCTTCCATGATTTGTGCAAACCCCAGTATCGAATTGAGAGGAGTCCGCAATTCATGGCTCATATTGGCCAAAAACGTGCTTTTAGCTTTGTTTGCAGCTTCAGCAGCTAAGGCGGCTTGTTGCAGTTGTTCTGTGCGTTCGTCTATTTTGGTTTCTAAGGTGTGCTGGTAATCTGCTAGTATTTTTTCGGCTCGTTTGCGATCGGTAATATCTTGAAAAGCTGCGATCGCATAAACAATATTTCCCCTAGCGTCAAAAATTGGGGTAGTATTGATCTCGATCGCAATTATTTTGCCATCTTGACGGATTTCTACATCGTCAACCCTGACAAATTCTCCTTTGAGCGCGCGCAAAATTGGTAGATTGTCCGGCGGGTAAAGCTCATCAGTATTGGCAACATAAAGTTGATAAGTTGCAGCTAATTGTTCCGCAGTGCTTTCCGGGATAGTGTCTGCACCCAGCAAATCCCGCGCTGCTTGGTTGAAATAGGCGATCGAGCCGTCGGGATTGTAAACAGATACCCCCACGGGCAGAGCTGCTAAAAATTGGTTCAGGCGGCTTTCGCTCGCCGACAGCGCCGCATTTACTTCTTGCCGCTTCAGGATTTCATCTGTTAACTTTTGGTCTTGCAAGTAACTGTGAATTGCTTCTACTACCGTTAATTTCAAATCTTCATTGTGCCAAGGTTTAGGGATGTAACGGTACAATTTAGCATACTTTATAGCATTGCTCAGAGCTTCCAAATCAGCTTGCCCAGTCAGCATAATAGTCAGCGTATCGGGCGATCGTTCGTGAATTTTTTTAAGCAGTTCATCCCCTTTAATATCCGGCATAATATAATCGGAAAGCACCAACGCAATCTCGTATTCATCCGCCTGCAAATCTTCCAGTAACTCTAAAGCATCTTCCCCCCCCTCAGCCGTTTCAATAATACACCGATCCCCGATCGCCTTTTTCAGTTCAATCTTTAAACTGTTCAAAACATCAGGTTCGTCATCAATACATACAATCACAGGTTTTTTCATAATAACTTTGCCAGCCCAGATTTGATCGTATCTATTAACTCTTTACTTTTCCACGGTTTGTACAAACAGCAGTATAAATCGGCTTCTTCTACTGCCCGCTGAAGAGCAGCTTTATCCGCTTGCCCCGTCAACATCACCTTAACGATTTTAGGATATTTTTGGTGAACTCTAATTAACAGTTCGTCACCTTTAATTCCCGGCATCAGCCAATCAGAAACAACCACAATCACCTCAGCTTCTGCTGGAAACTCCTCCAGTAAATCTAAAGCTTCATCACCACTTTCAGCTAATTCGTAAAAATAATCATCTTTAAATTCATTCTTGAGCTGCATCTTGAGAGTCTTCAAGATATCGGGTTCATCGTCAACGCAAAGAATTACAGGCTTATTCATCTTTTGCTCTCTGCTATTATTTTAATGGGTTTACCGACATGACTTGCTTCTGTGTTATTGATTTGGGGCGAGGATGCACTATCTATGTCCCCTATTTTATTTTAATAGAACTTCACAAAAGAAACCCGGTCAATCGCAATAAATCTTATGTTTGTCAGCGAGACAGCCCCTGTCGCTATCGGGAATCAGCCCCTGCGGATAATACCATTTTGGCATTGGAGGATTGGGGATGTTCGATTGGGTATCACTGATGACAATCGGGGTTTGGTGCTTGCTGACAGTGGCATTCTTTTTTTAACAGGTGTAAGTTTAGTTTAATAGATTGGGAGGGAGACTGTAAAGCTTGTCTGTCCCGGTACCGACTCTACAGCAATTGTACCTTCATGTTTGTCAACAATTTTTCTCACGATGTCCAATCCCAAACCGCTACCTTCCCCCGCAGATTTAGTCGTAAAAAATGGGTGAAAAATTTTGGGAATAACTTCTGGGGGAATACCTTTGCCGTCATCAGTAAATTTGAGGACAAGATTTGTCTCTTGCTGCTTAGTTTCAATCGTCAAAATACCTTTATAATCCATTGCTTGCAGGGCATTGTGAATTAGATTTGTCCAAACTTGATTTAAGTCATCGGGATAGCACATAATTTTCGGTAAATCTCCATAGTTTTTGACTACTTCTATGCCGTGTTTCAGTTGATTTTGATAAAGAGTTAGCACCATTTCAATGCCATCATGCAAGTTCGCCTGCACTTTTTCTTGCTTGCTATCGAAATGAGCGTAGCTTTTTAAGGCAAATACTACTTTTCCCGACTTGGCTGTCGCTCTTTGGATCAGGCTAATACTTTTTTTAAAGCTCGCAAACTGGTAAGCAGTATTGAAAACCACTTCCCAATCCGGCAATTTAAAAAATGGCAACAATTCTTCTATGCGATCGTAAATCTCCATGTCAACTAAACTATCCGCTATTTCTTCCGCATTTTCAATGCCTCCTGCCATCAACTCGTTAGTCAACTGCTGCTTAATTTTGCGCTTTTCTCTGCTAGTAAATAGCGTTTCGTGATTTATAGATCTGTGCAGCAAAGCTAAAAAACAAGCTTGGCTTTCTTCAGAAAGTTGTTGAAAAAATTGAGGCATTTTTTCTAAATTTTCGTCCCAAAAATTAGAAATATTATCGATAGATGAACCTATGATGCCCAGCGGAGTATTGATTTCGTGGGCAATGCCGGCAATCAGTTGTCCCAGTGCCGCCATTTTTTCCGATTGAATCAAATGCTCTTGTGTCGCTTGCAATTGGTAGATAGCAGTTGCTAAATCTTGATTTTTTTCTTGCAAACTTTGTTGCAAAGAACAAATTTTTAAATGAGTTTCGATGCGGGCTAAAACTTCTTCAACCTGAAACGGTTTGGTAATAAAGTCCACTCCCCCAACTGCAAAAGCTTTAACTTTATCCATCACGTCGTTAATCGCACTGATGAAAATCACCGGGATGTCTTTTGTTACTTCAGAATCTTTGAGGTGCTGACAAACTTCATAGCCATCCATCTCCGGCATCATAATATCCAGCAGGACTATATCTGGGGGCATTTTTTGAGCGGCAGACAGTGCTAGCTTGCCGTTGGGAACCGGGCGAACTTGATAGCCTTTGTCGCTCAAAATTCCTGCCAGCAGCCGCAGGTTTTGTGGCGTGTCGTCCACCACTAAAATATTAGCTCGATTGGTGTTGGGTAAAGTTAAATTCATCGGTATTTACTGTTGTTCGCTGCGCTCGATTATGGTCAAAATTCTGTCATATTCAAAATTATTAATGCAATCTTGAAGCGTGGCAGCCAGAGAGGGGTTGATAGTGCCGATTTGTGCAATCGAACTGGCGATCGCCTCCATGTCTACACTCAAAATATTTTGCTTGAATTGAACCCTCCAGTCTGGAGAAAGAGAGGCGATCGCCTCTGGTGTCAGCACATCCTGACTAGACTCCCCCGCACCCCCCATACTGACCTCTGTTGGCTCTTCATAAATATAGCGTACTCCTAAATGTTTCCCCATGGCCGCAAAGATATCTTCCTCTCGGAACGGTTTCCGCATAAAATCATCGCAACCCGTCGAAAGAATCACCGCCCGTTCTTCCTCCAAAACACTAGCAGTCAGGGCAACAATCGCCGTTGCTTGCCCGCCAGTTGTAGTTTTAATCTGTTTCGTTGCCTCGTACCCGTCCATTACAGGCATTCTCATGTCCATCCAAATTAGATGCGGTTCCCAATCCCTAAAAATATCCACCGCTTCTTGACCGTTATTCGCTTCTCTCAACAGAAATCCCAACGGACTGAGAAGTTTTACTAACAGTTGGCGGTTCAAAGGTTTGTCGTCCACAATTAGCAAGCGGTAAGGTGGCTGATTCGGTTCGAGGGCAACAACTCGACGTAGAGCTTTTTTGCTTTCAATATCACTAGCTTCCACTAGATGAACTTGGATGTCAAACTGAAATAGCGCACCCTTGCCCACCTCGCTGCTAACAGTAATTTCACCTCCCATCAATTGCACGAACTGGCGGCTGATCGCTAAACCTAAACCCGTGCCTTCTTGAGAATCTTTACCCGTTGTTGTCTGCACAAATGCTTCAAACAACTGATGGATTTCTTCGGTGGCAATGCCTGCACCAGTATCTTGAACTTCAAAGTGAAGCGAGTAGCGGCCGGGCATTTCATCAGCGCTGTTTTTGTGTAAATTCCGCTTTCCTCCTTTCACTTGCACAGACACTCCACCTTGTGAAGTAAATTTAATTGCATTGTTGAGCAAATTAATTAATACTTGGCGCAATTTCACTTCATCTGTGGAAATGTAATGGGGAACTTCTGCATCTCGATCGAAGATTAATTGCAAGTCTTTTTCCTCAGCTTTGAGAGCAAACATATCTTCTAAATCGTCGAGAAGTCGGTATAAATCGAAACTTTTTTCATTAATGGTAGTGCGTCCGGCTTCAATTTTTGACAAGTCTAAAACTTGGTTAATTAACGTCAGCAAATGCTCGCCGCTCCGCAGGATAATCCCGACATCTTCTTGATTTTCGGGAGACAAATTTTTACTGCGGATCATGACTTGAGCAAAGCCGATGACTGCGTTCAGGGGCGATCGCAATTCGTGGCTCATATTGGCGAGAAACGTACTTTTAGCTTTGTTGGCTGCTTCGGCGGCTTCTTTCGCCTGCTCCATTTTGATTTGTGCTTGTTTGCTATCCGTAATATCTTTAATAAAACCTTCGTGATAAAGTAGATTTCCTGCGGGATCGCACACGGCCCGACAATTTTCGGAAATCCAGATGATGCTACCATCTTTGCGGTAAATTTCCGATTCAAAGTTAGACAGTATCCCGTACTCGTCGATCAGCGCTACAAATTCGCTGCGGCGGTTGGGTTTCACGTAAAGCTGGTTCTTGAAATTCGGCTGTGCTGCGATTAATTCTGCGGGCGATTCGTAACCGTAGAGTTCAGCTAAAGCGGGGTTGGCGCTGAGGTATGTCCCGTCAGCAGCAGTTTGAAAAATGCCATTCAAAGCATTTTCATAAATGTTGCGATACTTTTCTTCTGCTTCGCGGAGGGCGGTTTCTGCTTTTTGGCGATCGGTAATATCGCTCGAAATCGAGAGAAAACAAGCTTCTCCCTCAATATCGATGGTTTCAATAGACAGCAGGGCCGTTCTTTCTGTACCGTTTTTTTTGCGAAACCTCAGCTCGTAATTGTGAAGGGCTGTCTGGTTTCTTAACATTTGAATCATGCGATCGCGCTCTCCTAGACTCGCCCAAAAATTCAGATCTACGGCTGTTTTGCCAATAATTTGGTCGTGCGTGTAGCCAATCATCCGGCAAAAGCTTTCATTAACTTCTATGTGGCGACCGTCACTGATTCTCGTGATCGTAATTGCATTTGGACTAGAACGAAAAGCTTTAGAAAACTTTTCTTTTGCCTTGGCAAGAGCGGCGGTACGTTCTGCAACTTGCACTGCTAAGTTTTGGTTGTATTCTTTTAACAGTTGCTCCGCTTGTTTGCGTTCCGTAATATTTTGAAAAGCGCACATCCCGTAGATAATATGTCCTTGGGCGTCGTAAATAGGAGTTCCCCAAACTTGTAGGGGAACAGTTTTGTCACTGGAGGAGATTTCCATGTCATCGACAGTGACACTTTTACCCTGCAAAGCATTTAAAATAGGGTCGTGTTCCGCCGGGTAAATTTCCTGGGTTCCAGCTAAATAAACTTTGTAAGCTTGGCGCAAATTTTCGGCATCTGCTGCTATGATTCCTTGACCAAAAAGTTGCTCTCCTATAGGATTAATGTAGTGAGGTTTACCATTTTTTTCGACAATAAAAATGCCTAGCGGTACTGCATCGAGAAATTGTTTAACTCGGCTTTCACTTTCCGAGAGCGAAGTAAATGAATGCTGCAATTGCTCTGCCATGCTGTTAAAAGCAGTGGCAAGTTCTCCGAGTTCGTCAGAACGATAACTCACTAATTTTGTATCCCACTCATTGCTCGCCAAAGCTTTCGCGGCCAAATTTAACATTAAAATCGGTCGCACCACCCATTTCGCAGTCAGAATCCCTAGAATTGTTGCTGTTATCAAAGCTGCAACCGACAGCCAAATTGTCGTGCGCGTATTAGAGTTAATTTGCTCCATAAAATCAGACTCTGACACAACCACCACAACCAGCCAATTTAAGCCGTATTCGTCAGTAATGGGAAAAACTTGGAGAAATTCTTGTTGCCCGTCGATCTTAAATTCAAATTGATAGTTTTGCTGAATATTTTTTAAACTGACGAAGTGATTTTTCAAAAAAGCAACACTAGAGCGCATAATTAAATTATCGCTGTTTACTGCTTGAATGCGTTTGGAATCTTTGGCTTTTCCCGTTAATATGGCTTGACTTTTAATCGAGCTTGCCACTAAATCACCTGTCGGTTCGAGAATAAATACTTGCCCTGAACGACCAAATTTTAGCGTTTGCAAAAAATGACTAATTTGGTTGATTCCCAATTCAGAGGCGATAACTCCTAACAGTTTGCCACTGCTATTATAAAAAGGTCTGCTCGCTTTTATTTGCAGCACGTTATAGCCAAAATTTATGTAAACTTCGCTCCAAGTAGGCTTTCCTTGCTTGATAGCACTCGTATAAAAAGGACGGTTACGTGGATCGTAGTTAGGAACTTTTTTAGCAAGTTTGACGCGGTTGGCATTATTGTCGATGTTGTAGTAGTAAAGATCGCCGCCACCTGGGGTCAGTTGTTCTGCAATCTGCGGTTGTTCCGAAGTTGATTCTCTATCGATCCAACCGACACGGAAAGATTGACCTTCTGCATTGGCAAGGCCAGCATTGCCTAAAGAAGGGAAAGCTTGAACTTGCCGCCAAAAATAAAGTTCAGCTTCTGAGAGTTTTTGAAAGTCTAACAAGCCCTGTTGCAGGGCATAATAGTTAATTTGATTGACTTGTTGGGGAACTTGGAGGTAGCTTTTGACGCGATCGTAAACTCGGTTGCTAATTTCTTGTCGCAACTGAGCGGCCACATCGTTGACCGCGCGCTGACCGTTTTGGAACGACAGCCAACCTACAACTCCTACTATGCCAACAATTTGCACTAAAAAAGGAAGCACGAGCACAGTTTGTAATGGAGCTTTGCCGATAATTTTGGTAGCAAAGCGATTCAGCGGTTTAGGAAACATATTCATCCTAAAAATAATTGAAATTGGTCGTGGAAATTAGTAGATCTTAAAGTCTTGGAGCGATACAGGAGGGAGTTGTCTCAAATCCGGTTCCTGACTCATCGTAAAAGTGTTGGCGATCGCCTTTTGAGAGTTTTGAGGACTTCCCTCGTGACTGCACAATTAGAGTTTTTTAACCTGATTTGCGAGTGCGAAGCAATCCTGGGTGTTGGCGATCGCGATCGGATCGCTTGCCTTCCGGTCTTCGGACACGCAATAGAGATGTCCGCGGCATAAGTAGGTGGTTACAAATAAAGATTACATCAGTTGGGCGGGTGAAAGCGCTGCTCTACTAGCTTCTATCATAGAATTTTAACCGACACCAGCCCTTACAAGAGAATCAGGTTTTTTTTGATGACCTACTTACTTGTTGCGGGAAATGCAGATTGGTATAACTGCTATGCAGATATTGTCCGTACTGACAACTGTCCAGGGTATTAATTTAAATTAATCTAGCGTATTTCAAGAGAAAGTTTTTGGAGAACTATCGATGCAGGTGATTGGGTACGATCGCACTATCCGCAGCCACCGGCACCCGAAACACCTGCATTTACCTGCGATTCAACTCCACCCTTTCGCCGTAACGCAACAACATATCCAAGCTTTCCAAACGATTTTGCCAAGTTTGCACCTGATAGCTATTTTCCCCAGAATGCAAGCGCATCGTAGATTGAAATTGAGCTTCAAAACTCGCCAACAATCTTTTAGCAGTTGTTAAGCTTTCGGCAGAAGGACTTGCAGCCAATCTGCTCAAGGCAACACCCAATTCCTCCGATCGACTTTTGAGAACTTTCAATTCAGATTCCGACACCCGCAACTGATTGTTAGCCAACAAAAAACTCCATTCCTGCTTGAGAGCAGTATAGCGCGAAGCTGCTGCTGCAAAGGGCTGGCGGTAAGGAATTGGTTCGGAAGCAGAAGTTGTTAGCGAAGCCCTGGTAGACGATCGCACTCTGACACCTTGAGTCCGGTTAAAAAAGCCCTGCATCCCGCTGCTGATACTTTCCACCGCAAAAATAGCATAGCCCCCAGTCGGCAAATCGCGCAAAGCTTGAATTTGGTCGATCGCCACAACTTCCGGGAGTGTCAACAACTTAACCGAGGGAGAAATCAAGGCCGAACCGAGCATTTGTTCCTTTGCTAGCGGTTCCGTAATGCGTTGAAGTCGGTTCGTATCCAAAGCATAAGTCATCGGCACAATCAAGTCTACAATCCCCTGACGGGCCCAAACTTCCCAATTTTGCTGAATTTTGTAAATCCGCTGACTTTCGGGGTGGGGAAACACCGCGACTGACAGAATAGTGCGCGGATAATTCTGCCGCAAAAGCTGAGATACTTCAGCTACAAAACTATTAATTTGATTGGTTTTAAACTCAACCCACTGGCGCCACAAATTGCCAGAACTCGGCGAAATATTCACCGGATCGGTACCAGTTAACTGTTTAAATTGCTGCCTTGCTGCTGAACCGTAACCGTAGACAAAACCTGCATTGTCATCTTGAAAAGGATAGCGAATGTAGTCTAATTGCACACCATCTACTTTGTATTTGCTGGTAATTTCGCTGATAATTCTTAGTAAATAATTCCGCGCTTCCGGGTTTGCAGGATCGAGATAAAATTTTCCATCGTTAGGGTTTTGGGTGCGTCCTTTATTGTCAATGTTTGCCCAATTTGGATAGGCCGAAAGTACCGGGCCTGGATAAGAACCAGGTTTGCCAATTAAAGTATTGTGGCGTTTATTGCCCGTGGCAAAAGTCCAAATCCAAGCGTGCAGTTCTATGCCTCGCTCGTGGGCTAATTTAACCGCAGATTCCAGAGGATCCCAGCCAACTGTGAGGGGGTTTTGTTGCGGTGCAACTTGACTGGGATAAATCGGATATCCGGCATTTAAAGTTTCAAAGAAAACCGTATTGATTCCGGCGGCGGCAAGTCGATCGAACACCGAGGCCAAACCCTGTTCCGATCGCGCTGCGACGATCGTACCGCGATCGAGCCAAACGGCGCGAATTTCCGCCCCAACGCGCTGCCCTTCCTGGGGGTAATTTTGCCACAGCAACTGGCGCGCTTGCACCCACTGCTGCCTGATCTCAGCGTATTTTTGCTCTTGCAGGAGTTGGTCAAAATTTTGCAAAACCTGACGGGCCTTGGCGATCGCCCCTGTGGTTGCTGCTGGCAAAACCAACGGGCGACTCGCCTGCGGCCCACCGACACTGTTGTTTGACGCCACCAATTGAGGGGGGATAGCAGCATTGATATTGACCGCAGTATTGCCTGAATTAGCTGCTGTCAGGGCGCTTTCAAACCTGCCGAGGAGGTTGGTGAGTTCTTGGCGCATCAAGTAGGCTTCAATGCTGACGATCGGCTTATTGGAATTTATCTGCACGTCCAAACCCGCAGGCGCCGACTGATCCGAAGGGTCTGTAAAAGTTGCAGGTACGGGATCGGGAAGGGGGGGAGAAGGAGAAAGTCGGCTCAGCGGAGTATTGCGCGGCGAACTGGGGGTATTTCTCGTGACCCTGGAGGGGGGATTTGGCAGCGGTGGTGCGGCTGCTGTTGGCGGCTCGACAGGCCTACCCACAGTTCCTCCCCAGCGGGCGATCGAGGCCCGCAGCCAAGCCGAGTCTATATTTGGAGAACCGTCGCTACCCCAGCGCCAGCCGAGATAGGTAGCGCGATCGGTGGCGATCGCAGCGGAGGAACCGGAACTATCTTTCCAGGTAGCGATGGTTTGACTGTTCGCGTCGGCGGGAATCAAGACGCCGCCTTGAACCGAGGCATTTTTTTGTTCTGGGGGAACCCAGTTGCTAGAACTGGTACAAGCGAGATCGCGGCAGCGGGTGCGGGGTTGCACACCTCCCCGCTGAGTCAACGGAAAAGCCCAATAGGCTCCGAGGAGCGATCGTAAAGATTGACGTACCAAGGCTGGGGAACTGCGGCCGACTGGGCCCGAAGCAATCAAGCGGCCTCCCTGTTTTGTCCAAGCTTCTAAAACTTTAATTTGCGCCGGAGTCAAAGTTTCTATATTGGGCAAAAACAGCACGTTAACGCCTGCTAAATCCGCCAAATTTTTGATGTCTTCGAGATTTATTGGTTTGTAAGCAATGCCGCTTTCCCAGAGGCGCGTGGTAATCTTCACCCAGTCGGGGGAATTCTCGGAACTGCGAACAACTCCCAGAACTACTTGGGCAAAACTGGGAGAGGGAAATAGGATCGAGAGATTGAATAATGTACTCGCTAGAGTGCCAATGAAGACTCTTTGCAAGAAGGTGAAAAAGCGAATTTCTTGATTTCTATCGGGCTTTTTGATTTGTTGTATTGACACGAGAATTACCCACCACACCACTTAGGAAAATTTCAATAAAAATTTCGAGGAATTAATCCGCACACTACAGTTTTTTATCACGTCCTGCAACCTAAATCAGGAAAATATGCGATCGCCCGCCTACAATGGGATCGAATTCGAGCGAACCGATCTCAGGTGCGATCGAACGATCGCCATAAAAAAGGTTTGTAGTGAGGACTTTAGTCCGCATTTAGGAAGGACTGAAGTCCTCACTACAAACCTTACTTACTGTTTGTAGTGAGGACTTTAGTCCGCATTTAGGAAGGACTGAAGTCCTCACTACAAACCTTACTTACTGCTTGTAGTGAGGACTTTAGTCCGCATTTAGGAAGGACTGAAGTCCTCACTACAAACCTTACTTACTGTTTGTAGTGAGGACTTTAGTCCGCATTTAGGAAGGACTGAAGTCCTCACTACAAACCTTAC
>NZ_JAHREU010000003.1:162926-167655 GCF_020883145.1 Microcoleus sp. CAWBG27 | reverse complement strand
TGAGGACTTTAGTCCGCATTTAGGAAGGACTGAAGTCCTCACTACAAACCTTACTTACTGTTTGTAGTGAGGACTTTAGTCCGCATTTAGGAAGGACTGAAGTCCTCACTACAAACCTTACTTACTGTTTGTAGTGAGGACTTTAGTCCGCATTTAGGAAGGACTGAAGTCCTCACTACAAACCTTACTTACTGTTTGTAGTGAGGACTTTAGTCCGCATTTAGGAAGGACTGAAGTCCTCACTACAAACCTTACTTACTGTTTGTAGTGAGGACTTTAGTCCGCATTTAGGAAGGACTGAAGTCCTCACTACAAACCTTACTTACTGTTTGTAGTGAGGACTTTAGTCCGCATTTAGGAAGGACTGAAGTCCTCACTACAAACCTTACTTACTGTTTGTAGTGAGGACTTTAGTCCGCATTTAGGAAGGACTGAAGTCCTCACTACAAACCTTACTTACTGAGTTGCAGCTTCATTTACGGGGAATCGATCGATCAACTGCATCGCCCGACAAGCATTTTTCCGCAAAGAATCGGAAACATGAGGAACATGAGGAATCTGAGACAAGAAATCCAAAGTCCGGCGCAAAATCCGCACCACATCCCCTTCATCCAAACTCGTGTGACTAATCAGTTCCAGCCATTCCACGCCCAGAGCCCACTGTTCCACCAAAGTCACTATATCCCGTTCCAGCCAAATCGGGATCGCAGCTTCGTGACGGTACTGTACTTGAAACAACCGGCGGCGCAGCCCTTTTTGCAGGTTGTCCAAAGGCGCCAAAACTTCCGGCGACAGCGAGTAATGAGTCCAACTGTCAGGCCGAGAAACTTCTGTAACCAAGGCCGCGCAAGCAGCAGCGAGGTGGTGGGGGTCGAGTTCGTCAAACTCGGCAGACATCAGGGACAAACCCAGCCACAGTTCATTATCACCGCGAATGGCGGCGCAAGCTTGACCCAAGATTGTGGGTACCAACCTGTCGGAGGAGTCATCTCGGTTCCCATCTGGGGAAATTACTCTTTCCAAACATCCGAAATTTAGCAAGATGTCAATTAAGTTGAGAAATTGCTCCCAGTAACGAGCTCGCTGCTTTTCTAAGTCTTGTTCGGCTTTGCGGATTTCTTTTTTCAATTCTTCGCGGCGGCGCTGGCGCTTGAGCAAAGTACCGGGATTGCCCCATTCGAGAACTGGGTGAATTTCTAGTTTATCTTCTAGGGCGACGATTTTCTGCTGTTGCTCGATCGCCTCTGGGCTCGGTTCCGGTGCGGGCAATTCTGGGATCGATTGAGCAATTTCCACAGTTTCTTCACTTCCCAAGCGACACTGGCCGAGTCTCAGGGTCAATTCGGGAGGCGGGTTTAAGCCATCTGCGACACTCAAGCGTGGCAGTTGGGCGTGGAGGGTGGCAACATCGCTAATGGCGACGATATACCAGCGGTTGTCTTTGCCCAAACATACCAAATTTGGTGCTTGGCCGGAACCTGGGATTTTGGCAACCAGTACGGCGGGGACTGGGGTTGTGTGCGATCGTTTGGCTGTCGGGACGTGTTTGCCCTTCAGACTCAGAACCGTGCCTAGCACTGCAAAAGCTACAGCTACGGACATCTCCTTAATGCGCGTTTCTTCTGCTTGCTGCAATAGAGTTTTCAGCAAACGTTTGTCTTCTTTGAGCCTTCCCTGCAATTTTTCGTAATGGGCGAGTTGTTTTTCCAGGGTAGAGACATTACCTCCGGCGGCTAGGGACTCTTCGAGCACCGCTAATTCTGCCAGCAACCGATCTAATTCTGATTGCTGCGGTTGCAAGTACAAGGTAGAAAGGTATTGACCAAAACTGCGTTCTACCAACTCTTGAGCTTCATCAAGCGTGTGAGTTTGCAGCAAATTCAGCACCATGCCGTAGCTGGGCGTAAACTGACTGGCAAGGGGGTCGGCCTTGGCTGTTGCCAAATAGGAGGCTTCCTTTGCGCCTTCAAAGCGGGTCTGAACTGCGACCACGTGCCCCAGCTCGTCCATGCCCCGGCGACCTGCCCGACCGGCCATTTGTAGGAATTCTGAAGCGTTTAGCAGTCGGTGTCCCTTGTCGGTGCGTTTGGACAGGGTGGAAATGACGGTGGTGCGGGCGGGCATATTGATCCCGGCTGCGAGGGTTTCGGTGGCAAATACGACTTTAATCAAACCTCTGCCAAAAAGTTCTTCTACTAAACCTTTCCAGGCGGGCAAAATGCCTGCGTGGTGGGCGGCGATGCCTTTTAAAAGTGCTTCTTTTTGACCGAAACGTTCTGCTTCTGGGTTGCGCTGTAAAAAATCGTCAATAATGCGTTTGAGTTCGGCTGTTTCGGCTTCGTTAACTAGGGAGAAATTGCCTACTTCTGCTACTGCTTGGTCGCACCCGCGACGGCTGAAGATGAAGTAAATTGCTGGTAGCATATCGCGATCGTCCAACCGAGACAAAACATCGGTCAAAGTGGGAGTCGGAATGCTACCTCTTTCTGATTTTTGCTGCTTCTTTTTGGGGACTAATCGCGGATTAGCTCTTTTCCCAGTTTCGTCTAGCAGGGGAAATATCCCTTTTTGATTGGCGAAGTGGAATTGTAGCGGCACTGGCCGAAAGTCTGAGTAGACAAGCTCTGTGGGCCCGTGGACTTTGTTAATCCAGTCTGTGAGTTGGTCGCTATTGGCAACGGTTGCTGAGAGGGCGAGGAGTTGAATTTCGCTGGAACAATAGATGATTGATTCTTCCCAGACTGTACCGCGCTGGCGATCGTTCATGTAGTGACACTCATCGAGCACCACGGTTTCGACTCCGGTGAGGGAAGCACCGACAGCGCCAATGGGCGTACCATAGAGCATATTCCGAAATATTTCGGTAGTCATCACCAAAATTGGCGCATCTCGATTGAAGGAGATGTCGCCCGTCAGCAAACCTACCATCTCGTCTCCAAATTGATTGCGGAAGTCCCGCAGCTTTTGGTTGGACAGAGCTTTGAGGGGAGTGGTGTAGAAGACGCGCCGCCCTCTTGAGAGTGCTTGATGGATGGCGTATTCGCCGATTAAAGTTTTCCCTGAGCCCGTGGGAGCACACACGACAACGGATTTACCTGCATCGAGGGCGGCGATCGCATCTCTCTGAAAGTTATCTAGCTCGAATGGAAATATGGTCTTCAGATCCAGCTCTTGGCGGTTCTGGGAAGCGTTAGGCACAAGGATTATTATGAGGTTGCAGGGTAAGTATGCTTAAATCTTGCCGAAAGCAAGGCAGCAGAGGACGACTGTATTGATTTTAGGCCAACGCCCGCAAATCGGCTATTAAGTCATTAGTCATTAGTCATTAGTCATTAGTAACAATTACCAATGCCCGATGCCCGATGCCCAATTCCCTGTTTGCCCAACTCCCAATTACTCTGTGTATGATTCCTGTTATTTCAACTATTCCTGTGGTGCAGCTTGCTTCGGGCGATCGGCTTTCGCTGCAAGTTTATCAGTTTCGAGGTGCCGTTCCCGGCAAAAAGGCTTACATACAGTCTAACCTCCACGGTGCCGAAATTAGCGGCAATGCTGTAATTCACCAGTTAATTCAGTTGTTAATGTCTTTGGAGAGCGATCGATTAATCGGGGAAATTTGGCTGGTGCCGGTTTGCAATCCTGTCGGTGTCAGCCAGCGATCGCACCATTTCTCGCCCGGCCGCTACAATCATTATGACGGTGCAGATTGGAACCGGATTTTTTGGGACTTTGAAAAAGCAGGCGAAGATATTCAGGCTTTTGCGAAGTCTCAGATCGATCGCGATGCTGATACGATCAAATGTAACTACAGAAAAGAGATTGCTTTGAGTTTTGCGAAACAGTTGGCAAAAATCAATGCTCCCAGTTGCAGACCCTACAGCGAAATTTATCGATACAAGCTGCAATCTTTGTGTTTGGATGCCGATTACGTGCTGGATTTGCACAGTTCGACGAATCAAGCTGTAGATTATATTTACTGTTTCAGTTCCCGCGAGGAAAGCGCGAAGGCCTTTTTGCTCGATCGCGGAATTTTGTTCGACGAATATGACGGCGATGCTTTTGATGAGGCGTTTCTCAAGCCTTGGCTGGCGCTGGAGAAGAGTTTAGCAGAGTTGGGAAGTGCGATCGTCTTTGATGTCGAAGCTTGGACATTAGAATTAGGTTCGGGAATGCAGATGAATCCCGAGTCTGTGTCAAAAGGCTTGCGGGGGATAAAAAATTACTTAGCCAGTAAAGGTTTGTTGAAAATTGAAGGATTTCCCCTCCCGGAAACGGCGGCGCACCCCATAATTTTGACAGACAAAAAATCTGTGTACAAATATTATGCTCCGGCGGGCGGTATGATTCAATGTCGGGTGGAATTGGGGAGTTTTGTCAAGAAGGGCGATCGACTTTATCAAATTCTGAGTTTTAACAAGAATGGGGAACTTCCGAGTTTAGTTGAGGTTTGTGCGGAGTCGGATGTTTTTGTTTTTGATGTTTCGACGAATGAGTCGGCAAATCAAGGGGAATATGTGTTGTCTGTGATGGTTTGTAGTAAGGACTTTAGTCCTCGGATTGATGCGGACTAAAGTCCTCACTACGAACCGCTTTAATATGAAAGATTGATCTTGTGATGGTTTGTAGTAAGGACTTTAGTCCTCGGATTGATGCGGACTAAAGTCCTCACTACGAACCGCTTTAATATGAAAGATTGATCTTGTGTTGGTTCGTAGTAAGGACTTTAGTC
>NZ_JAHREU010000003.1:124664-162826 GCF_020883145.1 Microcoleus sp. CAWBG27 | reverse complement strand
CTCGGATTGATGCGGACTGAAGTCCTCACTACGAACCGTTTTAATATGAAAGATTGATCTTGTGTTGGTTCGTAGTAAGGACTTTAGTCCTCGGATTGATGCGGACTGAAGTCCTCACTACGAACCGTTTTAATATGAAAGATTGATCTTGTGTTGGTTCGTAGTAAGGACTTTAGTCCTCGGATTGATGCGGACTGAAGTCCTCACTACGAACCGCTTTAATATGAAAGATTGATCTTGTGTTGGTTCGTAGTAAGGACTTTAGTCCTCGGATTGATGCGGACTGAAGTCCTCACTACGAACCGCTTTAATATGAAAGATTGATATTGTGTTGGTTTGTAGTAAGGACTTTATTCCTCGGATTGATGCGGACTGAAGTCCTCACTACGAACCTTATTTAATTTGGGCGATTTGGCGATCGATAAAATGGCTTTTTCACCACCGTAGCCGGGTAATTTTTCCCGCGAATCTCAACTTCTAACTGCTGGCCAATTTTACCTAATTTTGCTGGAACAACCGCGAGGGCTACCGCCCGATTCAATGTAGGCGATAATGTACCGCTAGTAACTTCTCCTACTTTTTCCCCTGCAACTATGATCGGATAGCCGTGGCGCGCAATATGCCGCCCCTGCATTTCCAACCCTACCAACCGCTTCGATACTCCCGTGGCTTTCTGCTCTTCCAAAACCTCGCGCCCAATAAAATCGCCTTTGCTATCGAGGTGAACTACCCAACCCAATCCAGCCTCTAAAGGTGTAGTATTGTCATCGATATCTTGACCGTAAAGTGCCATTGCCGCTTCTAAACGCAAAGTATCTCTCGCACCCAAACCGCAGGGAACAACGCCAGCATCTAGGAATTTTTGCCAGACTTGTTTTCCGGTTTCTATATCCACCATGATTTCAAATCCATCTTCGCCGGTATAACCTGTTCTGGCGATAAAACTCGGTTGTCCCAATAACTTGGTTTCTAAGTGTCCGAAAGCTTTAATTGGTGCGAGGTTGTCTTCCACAAAAGGCTGGAGATAGTTAACAGCTTCCGGGCCTTGAATTGCAATTAAAACTTGGTCTTCGGAGATGTCGGTGAGAATAAGTTCGCTCAAGTCTAAGTGGGCGACAATCCAGGCTTTGTCTGTGATGCGAGTGGCGGCGTTGACAATGATTGCTGCCCGTTCTTCGCCCGTAATTTTATCGGGTTCTTGGCAGTAGAAAATAATGTCGTCTAGGATGCAGCCTTTGTCATTTAATAAGACTGTATATTGAGCTTGTCCTGGTTGCAACCGACTTAAGTCTGACGGTACTAAGGGTTGAAATTTTTCTATTACCTGTTTCCCTCTCAAACAGAATTTTCCCATGTGGGAAATGTCGAACATTCCTGCTTGCTGGCGTACTGCTTGGTGTTCGCTGCTGATACCTGCGTACTGCACTGCCATCTCCCACCCGGAAAAGGGCACCATTCGACCTTTGAGCTGCAATGATAGTTCGTACAGAGGCGATCGCGCAAGCTGACTCGGCCTCTCTGGATTGTTGGGTTCAGTTGACTTTGCCACAGGTAGCGCTTTGGTTGCGGGTAGACTCTGTTTTGATTTTACGGGAAAGTTGGTTTTTGTGGTGTGGGCGCGATCGAATTTAAGAATACGCTCGCGGTTGAAACCGCGTGTATACACACAAAACCCACTCCAAGTGCACTCAAGAATACGCTTTAAAAATTATGTTATTCTCTTCAGTCCGCGGAGGCGGACTTGGTTTTTGTAGACGCGGTTTCAACCGCCGTCTCATCTTGACTTATGGAGAATATGGAGAATAGCGGGCTCGAACCGCTGACCCCTACAATGCCATTGTAGTGCTCTACCAACTGAGCTAATTCCCCTTTGTTTTCGCGCTCTCAATCATGCCTTAACTGACCGATATTTGTCAAGCCTTTTTGAAAAAATAGTTTGGAGCCTTGGACGGGCAAGGCTTTTGGCTTTTTTTTCAAAAAAATTCCTCGCTTTTTGACAATTGTCGATCGCCACTACAATCTAGTAGGTGTGCTGGGATATTTCGGTTAAATGGCTCAAACAAGACCCTATGAGGAAGTAGACGACTACCAGGGCCGCGGCTGAAACCGCAACTAGGGTGCCGGCTAGGATTAGTGAAAATTCTCGTTGCGCGATCGCCTCTTGCATTAGATGCAATGACCAGGCAACGAGGGCAACGTCAATTATTAAAATAGAAACCAGCATAAGTTACGATTTGTAACAGCTTACATATTGTAACAAAAGTTTTCGCGGAGTGCAGATAAGCTCAGATGTATTTAAGTATTGGTGTTAAACGGATGGGGAGCAGTGCAAAGCCATCAAGAAAAAGTATAGGTTTTATTAATAATTACAATATGCAAAGTAAATGAGAGCTAGCTCTGCTTTACGGTAGTTGGCTTGAGTTCGCTTCTCAAGTGGGAGTGGGTTTTAAGGGTACAGATTGCTGGAGTTTCACAGGGCTGACGGTTCCGCTTCTAGCGCGCACTACCATACTGGAGACTGGGAAGTGGTGAGGGTGGAAGAATACCCGACAGCAATAGCTAATAACGAATTTGAGATGATTGTAGTTGGATACTGCAAATATGTCCCTGTAGAAATTCTGCTGATATCGATGCAAAACGCTCAGGTGTCGATCGACTCTTTTGGAGATGAATCGGCTTATCAAGAATTTTTAGCTAAAACAGCAGAAGTCTCACGTCATAATCTCTGATACCGTTGCTTCAGAACAACTCATGGAACTCGTTTATGAGACACTTCCTGCCTGCGCCTAGCCTACAAATAATACTTTAGAGAGTATTGAGCTGGAAGTGGCGATCGAATTGTGCGATCGCGGCGTGAGTTCGATCGCGATTATATTGAAATACTTTATGGCTTGTTTGTGGCGAAGGTTGTAGAATAGAGAAGATCCACTGCACTGAATAAATGCCATGTCTTCTCCTGCAATTACCACGATCGTTAAGATGCTTGAGTCCCTACCTGACGAGCTTCAAAAGCAGGTAGTGGAGAATGTTCGCGCATATCTGTCAGAAATTGAAGAAGAAAAGCGATGGGATGAGTCGTTTAAGCGGACGAAGAATAATCTAGTCGCGGCAGCCCGGAAAGCCAAAGCCGAGATTGCAGCGGGAATGTCTACGCCGATGGACTATGAGCAGCTATGAAGTCCGCGACATTCTCAGACACCGGAAGAACCAGCATCAATATTGTTAAATTTATTGCAGATGGAAAGATTGCAATTTGAGGAACGGTTTACGGTGGTGGATCGCGATCGAATTCGTCAGCGCCCGTTACCGTAGATGGCGATCGCACAATTCGATCGCGGCGTGAATTTCGATCGATAAATGAGGTAAGCTAGAGACAAAGGTTTCAAACAATTTTGATCGATGCCAGCATCCGTTGCTTATCTGTTGGACAGAATCACGGTGAATCCAAGACAATGTGGCGATCGTCCCTGCATTCGGGGAATGCGGATTCGAGTCATCGATATCCTACAGTTGCTAGCTGCGGGTGAGCAATTTTTTGAGTTTCTGGAAGAATTGCCAGACTTGGAACTTGACGATATTAAAGCTTCGCTTCTGTATGCAGTCTGCAAGCTCGATCGTCCCGTTTTAGCCTCATGACAATATCAAAATTATAATAATTACGAGATAATCATGGAATTCAACCCAAACAACAATGTTGTTAAACTGTGTCTTCAAGCTATGGGCATGGAAGAAAAAGGCAAACCAGAAGAAGCAAGTAAACTGTTTTTTCAAGCCTGGAACGAAGCAAAATACGACTTTGAAAAATTTATTTCAGCCCATTATGTAGTTCGATATCAAAAGAATGTTCCCGACAAGTTACAATGGCTCAAAACGGCTTTGCTGTTTGCATTAAGAATAAATAACGACTCTGTTAAGAGTGCTTTCCCTTCTCTATATTCAAACATTGCCAAATGCTATGAAGACTTAGGCGACTCTGACAATGCAAAAAAGAATTATGAATTAGCAACTTCGTTTAAAGATAAACCTTCTGACAAAGGCCCCTTTTATCATGGGACGAAAGCAGATTTGCAGGTTGGCGATTTGCTGACAGCAGGGGGCAGTTCTAATTACAAACTTGAACTCAAAATGAATCACATTTATTTCACAGCGCTTGTTAATGGGGCGGGACTAGCTGCTGCATTAGCAAAAGGTGATAAATGTGAACGTGTTTATATCGTTGAACCGACAGGGGGGTTTGAAAATGACCCGAATGTTACAGACAAAAAATTTCCGGGCAATCCGACACGATCGTATCGCTCTCAAGCACCATTAAAAATCGTTGGCGAAGTAACAGATTGGGTGAGACAAACACCTGAGGAACTTCAAAAATGGCGTGAAAAGTTGGCCAATAACAAAGGAGAAATTATTAATTAATTTCTGAGGTGCTAATGCCGAAGTTATTTTGAGACGTTTGCCAGAACGAATTAAAAAAGCTTTAATTGCGCGTGCTGCGGAAATTGAATATCCGATCGCCATTCCGATCGCCATTTCGATCGCCAGTTTTCAAGGGCACAGAAGCATTAGGTTTCGTAGATTGCAAACCAGGACGCGGGCAGTAAAACCGAGAAAAGGTGTGAAAGTTTACGGTATACATGAAAGCTCAACTGCGATCGCCCGCACCAGTTTTGTTATCATTAAAGTCAATGGCTGCAAAAGGGAGATTAGACCATGTTTGCCCTCGTATCACCCGAAAAAATTCAATTGCCTGCGGGTTCTGTAGTGCGCTTACCCGCAACGTGGCAAGAATATCAGAGTTTGTACGATCGCCGAGGAGATGGCTCTATTCCGCGTCTGAAGTATCGTAATGGAGAAGTATTGCTGATGTCACCTCTACCCGTACACGGAAAAGATGCTCATTTGATTGCCAATATTGTCACAACTCTTTTGGATGCCGATGAACGGGAATATGATGCGTTTACTCCTATCACCATGACAGTGCCAGAAGAAAGCGGAATTGAACCAGATTATTGCTTTTACATTAACAATTGGCAAGCGGTTTGTGGAAAAAAGCGGATAGATTGGCAAAACGATCCGCCGCCAGATTTAGCCATAGAAATTGATGTTACCAGTTATTCGGATGTACAAGACTATCTTCCCTATCGGGTTCCTGAAATTTGGCTGTACAAGAAGCAGCAACTGTTAATTTATGGGCTGCAAGGTGGAAACTATCAAGTTAAAACCCACAGCCTCTATTTTCCAGAATTCGATCTACAAAGTGCGATCGCCCGTTGTGTAGAAATTGCTTATCAATGCAACACCAGTGCTGCTATCCGCGATTTGAAGCAACAACTAGCTAACCGATAGGCGATAAACGTAATTCAATTCCAGATAAACTCGATCGCATCCGCCTACAATCAATACTTCGGACAGTTTTTCAACGACTCTGTAAGCGTTACAGCGTAAGCCCTGGCATTTTTAATGTTTTTTTGAAAGTCAGGGCTAGACTCAAACATTGAAAAAATACTCATCCCTATAGCCATCAAGGGTTTGAGATACTCGATTAGATCTAAAAATGTCCGAAGTATTGCTACAATAATAAGTAGTTATAATCCGAAAATGTATGCCAGTTGTAGCAGTTAAAACTTACATAGAGTAAATCAAAACAATCCCATTCTCAAGTGGGAGTGCGTTTTTAAAGGCAAAACTGAATTCCCTAATTACATCGAAGAAACCGAGGAGGATTGATTAATGGGTAGAAAATATATAATTTTTCGTGCCGAATGGACTGAAAATGAGGGGGAAGATAATAGGTTGTTAGCCCACACTGGGGCATACACTGATATCCTTGCAGAGTATTTTGATTCATCCAACGAACCTATTCCCGCACCGGGGTACAGATTGCTGGAGTTTCACAGTGCTGATGGTTCCGGTTGTAGCACCCACTACCGTACTGGAGACTGGGAAGTTGTGAGGGTGGAAGAGTACCCGACAGCAATACCTAATAACGAGTTTGAGATGATTGTAGTTGGATACTGCAAATATGTCCCCGTCGAAACTCCGCTAATACCAATGCCAAAATCTCAGGTTTCGATCGAATCTTTTGGAGATGAATCTGCTTATCAAGAATTCCTTCAAAGCGAGGCAGTTAAAGATTACACTCTAGTTTAACTAAAAGTTACGCATCAACCTCAAGAAAACGGGTTTTTTACGCTCATCTGTCGGTAACAATCAAAGATTTCGGAAAAAAGCCCGGTTTTTAACTGCGCCTACAAGCTAAAGAAACCGGGTTTTTTACCTAATCTGTCGGTAACAACCAAAGATTTTGGAAAAAACCCGGTTTCTGACTGCGCCTACAAGCTAAAGAAACTCGGACTGCAAAATTAAGCTTCTACAGCAATCTTTTGCTCCGAAGCCTCCGGCGAATTCGCTTCACTTGGCGGCACAACTTGCCAGAACTTCGGCAAGTATTCCGACCAATTTGCGAGAATCTTCTCGGCTTTTTTGCTGTTAGTTCGATCGCACTGCATCTCAATCAACTCCTTCAACTGCGCCTCACCAGCGGCCGTAGAAACCCGCTGCATCTTCACAATCTCTCCGTTGACGTGCGCGGGGAAATTGCCATCTTCATCGAGGAAATAACCCAAGCCGCCAGTCATTCCAGCGCCGACGTTCCGACCGACTTTTCCTAGGACGACAATGACGCCGCCTGTCATGTACTCGCAACAGTGATCGCCCGCACCTTCAATGACTGCTTTCGCCATTGAGTTGCGTACCGCAAATCGTTCGCCTGCTTTACCCGCAGCTAACAGGGTTCCGCCCGTCGCGCCGTACAAGCAAGTGTTGCCAACGATCGCATTTTCGGCAGCATCATACGTCGCACCAATCGGCGGTTTGATCGCAATTTCGCCACCGTGCATCCCTTTACCAACGTAGTCGTTAGCTTGGCCAGACAGTCGCAGCGTCATTCCCGGTAAGTTGAACGCGCCGAAGCTTTGGCCCGCAGTACCTGTGCAGTTGAGGGTGATTTCACCAGTAAAGCCGGTGTTGCCGTGTTGCAGCGCGATCGCACCTGATAAACGTGCTCCCACAGTGCGATCGGTATTTACCAATGTTAGATTCTTGCTGACAGTGCCGTGATTGGCGATCGCACTTTGAATCTCAACATCCGCCAACAAATCATCATCCAGCACAGGGCCGTTGGTGTGAATGTCGCCGTGGACTAAGAAAGATCGATCGCCCTTAGTATCCGGTAACTTCGTCAAACAATCCAAATTAATTGCTTGAGTTTTAGTTAGTTTCACCCCTTCACGCATCTTCAGCAAATCCGCGCGGCCGATGATATCTGCGATCGACTTATAACCCAACTTCGCCAACAAACTCCGCACTTCTTCTGCTACGAAATAGAAGAAATTAACCACGTGTTCCGGTGTTCCGGGGAACCGTTTCCGCAAGTGTTCCTGTTGAGTTGTCACGCCCACAGGACAACTATTCATGTGGCAAACGCGAGCCATAATGCAGCCTTCGGCAATCATTGCTACCGTGCCGAAACCGTACTCTTCGCCGCCCATCAAAGCGCCGATAATTACGTCCCAACCGGTTTTGAAGCCGCCGTCAACGCGCAACAAAACTCGATCGCGCAACTTGTTCTCAATCAGCACTCGGTGAACTTCTGTCAATCCGAGTTCCCACGGAGAACCTGCGTGCTTGATCGAACTCAGTGGAGACGCACCGGTGCCGCCGTCGTGGCCGGAAATTTGAATCACATCGGCATTTGCCTTGGCAACGCCCGCTGCTACAGTGCCGATACCGACTTCCGATACCAACTTCACCGAAACTCCTGCTTTCGGATTGATTTGATGCAAGTCAAAAATCAACTGCGCCAAATCCTCGATCGAATAAATGTCGTGGTGAGGAGGAGGAGAGATTAAAGTTACACCCGGTTTCGATCGGCGCAAATAGGCGATGTACTCGCTCACTTTCGGCCCCGGCAATTGACCGCCTTCACCCGGTTTCGCACCTTGTGCGACTTTAATTTCGATTTGTTGGGCGCTCATCAGGTACTCGGGAGTTACGCCGAAACGCCCGGAGGCTACTTGTTTGATGGACGAACAGGCTGTATCGCCGTTCTGCAAACCTTTTAAGTGAGGTAGCGTTTGTGAGAAACCGGCCGGACTCACATCGTTCAGCACGTTGTATCGGATCGGGTCTTCGCCACCTTCGCCGGAGTTGGATTTGCCGCCGATGCGGTTCATCGCGATCGCCAAAGTTTCGTGGGCTTCCGGCGACAAAGCGCCGAGGGACATTCCGCCGGTGGCGAAGCGTTTGACAACATCTGCTACAGATTCGACTTCTTCGATGGGGATGGAAGGGCGATCGCTCGCAAAGTCGAGCAAATCCCGCAAAGCCGTAACAGGGCGGTTTTCTAGCTGTTTTTTGTAAACCTCGTAATGGTCGTAGGCGGTTTTTGCGTCGGCCCCGTTACCGTTACTATCAGCCTTAAATGTAGCGACAGCCTTGTGCAAAGCCTTGGCCATTTCCGGGCTGTTCATGTGATATTCGCCACCTCGGCGGTACTGTACGAAGCCGAAGTTTTCCAGCTTTTTCTGGAGTAATTCGGGGAAAGCCTGAGAGTGGAAAGACATTACTTCGTGAGCGAGTTCTGCTACAGTCAAACCACCGATGCGGGAAACAGTGCCTTTGAAGCCCAAATCGAGCAAATCGGCGCCAATCCCGATCGCCTCAAAGATTTGCGCGCCTTGATAGCTAGACAACAGCGAAATCCCCATTTTCGACATGATTTTCAGCAAGCCGTTTTCCACCGCTGTGCGGTATTTAGCTTGAGCCTCAGTGACGGTAATCTTGGGAACTTTGCCATGTTCCATCAAGTTTTGAGTTTTGGTGTCAAACCACCAGCCGCGCACGCTTTCCAAGGCTAAGTAAGGGCAAACTGCGATCGCGCCGTAACCGATCAAACACGCGAAGTGGTGAGTGCTCCAGCATTGGGCTGTATCCACAACCAGCGAAGTTTGCATCCGCATCCCGACGCTAATTAAGTGGTGGTGAACTGCACCAACGGCCAGCAAGGGCGGAATATAAGTACATTCATCACTCAAACCAACAGCAGCAGATTCGCCTTCTTCCTTCGACACTCGATCGCTCAAAATTAGAATCCTTGCGCCCGATCGAATTGCCTCCACAGCATCTTGACAAAGTTGCTCGACTGCGCTTTGTAGGCCAGCAGGCCCGGAAGTAATTTTGTAAAGAGTTGACAGTTGCGTTGCGGGGAAAGACTTTTGGTCTTTCAAGAAAGACAGTTCACCGTCGTTGAGTACGGGGGAATCTATTTTTAGCAGCTTGGCATTTTCCGGTGTTGCTTGGAGTAAATTGCCGCGCAAACCCATATTCATCGTCAGTGACATCACCATTCCCTCGCGCAGGGGGTCGATCGGCGGATTTGTCACTTGAGCGAACCGCTGTTTGAAATAGTTATAAAGTAACTGAGGCTTTTCTGACAATACAGCTAAGGGAATATCATCGCCCATGCAGAAAGTCGGTTCTTTTCCAGAACTTGCCATCTCCACAATTACCATATCCAAATCTTCGGCGGTGTAGCCGAAAGCAGTTTGGGTGGCTAACAGCGCTTGCGAGTCGAGGGTTGCGGTTTCGGCAAAAGGCTGCGGCTGCAAGATTTCGCGGTTTTGTTTCAGCCATTCGCCGTAGGGGTGCCGCTTCGCAATCCGCTGTTTTAGCTGCCAATTTTTGAGAATTTCCTTAGTTTGCAAGTCCACTGCAATCATTTGTCCTGGGCCCAAGCGGCCTTTTTCGACGATATCTGCTTCGGGAATATCGACAACTCCGGCTTCGGAGGCGACAATTACCAAGCCGTCTTTAGTAATGCAGTAACGGGCCGGACGCAAACCGTTGCGATCGAGCGTAGCACCTACTTGCTTGCCATCGCTGAATACCAACAGCGCCGGGCCGTCCCAAGGTTCTTGAATACCGCTGTAATATTCGTAAAAATCGACAATTTCGGGATAGGGCGCCAAATCCGGCTGATTTTTATAGGCTTCGGGCACCATAATTGTCAGGGATTCCAGGGGAGTGCGGCCGGAGTGCACCAACATTTCCATCACGTTGTCCAAGTTTGCCGAATCGCTGCTTTCGGAGTTGACAATGGGATTGAACGTGTCGATATCCGCTTGACTCCAATTCGGGTGAGACAAATTGGCTTGCCGCGCCGTCATCCAGGTAATATTGCCCAACAGCGTGTTAATTTCGCCGTTGTGTCCCAGCAAGCGCATGGGTTGGGCTAGGTGCCAGCGGGGCATGGTGTTGGTGCTGAAGCGACGGTGATAGACGGCAAAGGCGCTTTTATAAGCGGGATTTTTCAGATCGAGGTAAAATTCTCCGAGTATTGCCGATCGCACCATGCCTTTATAGACGATCGTGCGGCAGGAAAAAGAACAACTATAAAAGTCTTGGCGGGTGAAGCCGGGGCGATCCGATAGCGAGTGTCCGATGGTGCGGCGGGCGAGAAATAGCTGTCTGTCGAGCTCATCTCCCTGCAAGTTCGGTGAACTTACGATTATCTGTTCGATTTGAGGTTGATTTTCCCGCGCTTGCGGGCCCAAAACCGACGGTAAAACGGGAACTTTTCGCCATCCCACAACAGTTAAACCGCGATCGACCATAACTTGCTCAACCACCTGCCGCGCTGTCTGCGCTTGACTTTCATCTTGAGACAGAAACAGCATTCCCACGCCGCAGTGTTCCTGTGGTGGAGGCACAATTCCCTGTTCGGCAAACCAAGTATGCAACAATTCCCAAGGAATTGCAGTCATCAAACCTGCGCCGTCGCCGGAATCGGAGTCTGCACTGCAACCGCCGCGATGTTCCAGACAAGTTAAGGCTGGGAGGGCTTTTTGAATAAGTGAGTGCGTAGCTTCGCCGCTTTGATTGGCAATAAACCCCACACCGCAGGCATCTCTTTCTTCCACTAACCAGTTTTGGCCGGCAAATGGAGTTCCTCGCTCAGTTTGATGCACGTTGCTGTTTAGATCGATCGTGTTACCCATGTTGATTGAATGTTATTTCTGTGATTGTGTGGTTGATTTGTTTTTATAGCTCGGAGAGAGAATGCTGCCGAGCGGTGGGAGTCTAGTAAATCTTAAAACAGCACATAGCAAGCTGATTCGATAAAAATTTACGTAGATGCTGCCTGTACGTAACGCGGAAACCCTGTTTGGAGATTTTAAATTATCTCGATCGAATCACTTCGGAGATGTCTCGCAGAATACGCTGCTGTTAACAAGCAACCATCCTTTGAGGAATCGCTATCCAGCAACTAGATATATTGGGGGGGGATTAAGAGCCGGATAGCTGCGCTTCACGAGTTTTTTGCGTGTTTTTCCTGAGTCCGCTCGATCCCCTTGCAGCGAACATCAGTAGATAGTAACTCTAGCTTTATTTTGCTCGCTGCGGTATTGAATTGCTTTAATCAGCGCCCCAGAGACAAAAGACACCTGCTCGCTTAGTGAGTAGGTGGAAGTAGTGTTGTAGCAGGGAGGATCGCAATTTAATGAAACCCTGCCTTATATTATGCAGGTGACGCTCCTACACCAACTGCAAGCGGTATGTTGTAGGCATCTGAGTCCGGTCAAGGATATCAAGATCTTCCTTCAAGGTACTCCAATCGTTTCCCTCTACGGCGTTTTATAGTGAGGAACACGTCCCGCCCCACTTGTCACATCAAAACTTTTGACTTAGACCCAGATTGTTATTCTTTGATCTAAGGTATGAGTATTTTACCGCAATTATTACGGAGGAGTGCTCGTCTCGTCGCCACCCTCCATTACTGGTTGGCTACCCTCAACATCGCGGTGAGAGGGTCGCTCATATCCTCGCGCGTCTTTCATCCCACCCCAAATCAAAGATTATGGGCTGGGGATTCCCACCTGTCTAGCTAACTACAGCCAACTACACAGCGAAAGAAATTAAGATTATCCAACAAAATTAGAAGTTTTTACCGTTTTGCTGTAAGGCAGGCGTTTTTGAAGGTTAATGGTTTTAGGTTTTGAGAATAAAAAAATGCACATCAGACAAAAACGGCTAGTAGCAGCTAACAGAAGGCGATCGCGCGATCGGCTGTGGATGTTGTCAGTCTCGATTTCGCCGCTACTGGCGATCGTCCTGTGCTCGGTGTGGAATCAACCCACAACAGCCCAAGAGAGTCGGAGGGGCACAGGCATCTTGCCTGTGACTGAGGGCGGGCTAGAAGCCCACCCCACAAAGAAAGGTTTGATTGATGGTGGCACAGGCATCTTGCCTGTGACTGAGGGCGGGCTAGAAGCCCACCCCACAAGGCTGTTAATTGATGGTGGCACAGGCATCTTGCCTGTGGCCAAGAATAGTGCAAAGTCTGAGTTAAAACTAATGACTCAATCCATACCGCCAGTTGCCAGAATTAGACAAGGCCGCCAAGTCTCTCTCAACGGCAGAATTTTGCCATTAGCTTGGACTCAGCAGCCAACAAATAACACTTCTACTAATTTCCGAACTTGGATTGCGGATGTGGGATTAATGCAATCTGCCGGAGTCGATTTACTCAATACAGCCGACAGTGCCAAACAACCAGTGCAGTGGTTTGCCGTATCTTTAACTAATACTCAAAGTTTGAAAGTGCGATCGACTGGTGCGTATCGTTACTTAGATATTACCGATTTTGCTAAACTTGCCGGTTGGCAAATATCGATCGACAACAATCTCCTAAAAATTACATCTCAACCTGCAAATGTCACCGGAATTCGGCAAGCAGCGAGAGAAACGGGCGATCGCATTGTTCTAGATCTCGATCGCGCGGCCCCGTGGCAAGTTAACATCGTCGATACACCCAGCCCACCGCCAACCGACGACCCCACAAAACCCGCTATTCCTTTGCAGGCAAGCCCCCCAGCACCAAACCTCGAAACACCAGACGACCCGACTAAACCCGCGCTCTCGCAGCCGCTAGCACCCGATCGCGCGATCGCCAGTCAAGAATGGTCGATCGCGATCGATGCCAAAGTCGATCGCAGTTTTGTCGATCGCATTTTTGCAACCAGTCAGCAATTGCGATCGTTAAAAATCGAACCTGCGGGGAATCAAACCAAAGTAAAAGTACAAATTCCCTTAGGCTGGCGGCCGCAAGTTTTCAGTTTAGGAAATCCGAATCGATTAGTAATAGACATTCGGCCAGACTCGTTAGTAGAAAAAGACATTGCTTGGGCGGCTGGAGTTCGATGGCGCCAGCAGTATCAAAATCTAGGAACAGCGCGTTTCCCCGTATACTCCTTAGAAGTAAATCCGCGTCAATCCGGTGTGAAAATTAGACCGCTGTTGAGCAATCCGCCGACAGAGAAAGGTAGTGCAGCTTTATTACAAACAGCCGAAGTTTCGGGAACGGGTGCTGCAATTAATGCCGGATTTTTCAATCGCATCAACCGACTGGCTTTAGGTGCGATTCGGCGGGATACTAAATGGCTTTCCGGGCCGATATTGAACCGGGGGGCGATTGCTTGGAACGATCGAGGCGAATTTGCGATCGCTCGTTTGACCTTGCAAGAAACTTTAATAACTCCTGGGAATCAGCGCTTGTCTGTTTCCCAGTTAAATAGTGCCTACGTGACATCAGGAATCGGTCGTTACAATCTTGATTGGGGAGCGACTTATACTCCGTTTTCAGACGATGAAATAGTTGTGACAGTTGCGGGCGATAGAGTGATCGGCCAATCCCCCGGAGGTGCGGCGGGAAAAACCAATTTTCCAATTCCAGGAAACGGTTATATTTTAGCTTTGCGTTCCGATTTATCTCCTGCATCCCAATTGGCAGCAGGAGATTTATTGCGTTTAGAAACTAACACAATTCCCGCAGATTTTAACCGTTTTCCTTACATTCTCGGTGGCGGGCCGGTGTTAGTACAAAACAGTCGAGTTGCCGTGGATGCCAAGGCGGAAGGCTTTAGCGATGCCTACGTTCGACAGACAGCGATTCGGAGTGCGATCGGGCGAACTGCTGCGGGGAATTTGCTAATTGTAGCCGTCCACAATCGCGCGGGCGGGGCGGGCCCAAATTTCGCGGAACTGGCGCAGATCTTGCAGCAAATGGGCGCTGTGGAGGCTTTAAACTTGGATGGGGGAAGTTCGACAAGTTTGTATTTGGGAGGCAGTTTGATCGATCGCCCGCCGTCCACTGCTGCGAGAGTCCATAATGCGATCGGCATTTTCATCCAACCATAAATCCATCGAAAAAAAAAGGTTCGTAGTGAGGACTTCAGTCCTTCTTCCCAAAAACTCAAGTCTAAAAAAAAGGTTCGTAGTGAGGACTTCAGTCCTTCTTTCCAAGGTCAAAAAAAGGTTCGTAGTGAGGACTTCAGTCCTTCTTCCCAAAGACTCAAGTCTAAAAAAAAGGTTCGTAGTGAGGACTTCAGTCCTTCTTTCCAAGGTCAAAAAAAGGTTCGTAGTGAGGACTTCAGTCCTTCTTCCCAAAAACTCAAGTCTCAAAAAAAGGTTCGTAGTGAGGACTTCAGTCCTTCTTCCCAAAAACTCAAGTCCCAAAAAAAGGTTCGTAGTGAGGACTTCAGTCCTTCTTCCCAAAGACTCAAGTCTCAAAAAAAGGTTCGTAGTGAGGACTTCAGTCCTTCTTCCCGAGGACTCAAGTCTCAAAAAAAGGTTCGTAGTGAGGACTTCAGTCCTTCTTCCCGAAGACTCAACTCCCAAAAAAAGGTTCGTAGTGAGGACTTCAGTCCTTCTTCCCGAGGACTAAAGTCCTCACTACAAACTTAATTGGCGATCGCACCAGCAAACCTTCGCAAAGTGGTAGCATAGCGATCGCCAGCCACCTCCATTAAATCATTGTGTCCCGCGCGATCGACCCAAAAATTAAGTTTCGGCTCCTTAGCGGCCGCAAAAAGCTCCTCTCCGTGCCAAAACGGCACTACCCGATCTGCCTTACCGTGAAGCACTAAAACGGGCGATCGCACTTTACCAATTTTATCAATATTGACAAACTTATCAAACGGGAAAAGCGGAATCCGCGTCAACACCCGAAAAACAGAAACAAACGAACTTTCAACCACCAAACCTCCAACAGATTGCCGCGCAGCCAAATCAATAGCAGGCCCGCCACCAACAGAACGCCCGTAGAGAATAATCTGCTTGGGCGGCACTCGCAACTGTTGAGTTAAATAACTGTAAGCAGCCGAAATATCGCGATAAGCATTATACTCAGAAGGCTTGCCCTGACTCGTACCGTAACCTTGATAATCGTAAGCAAATACAGCAAACCCGATATCTCGGATATCTTGCAAAACCGACCAAATATATCCCAAATCCTCAGCATTGCCGTGACTGTAAAGTATGGTATATTGAGCTTGCGGGTTCGGAAAATAAACAGCAGAAATTTTCATCCCATTAGCTGAGCTAAGTTTAATAATTTCGCTGGTATCCTGGTAGCTAGCAGGAGGCGGTTGAAAAATTAACCTATCTGAAAAAAAGACAGCATAAAGACACAGAAAAGTATAGATAAAAATTAGAGAACTCAAGATTCGCTTGAGAGAAAATTCCCCGAAGAGTAAAAGTTTCATATTTTTTTTATTCCACTTCGCCATAACTATAGCCTTCTCAAAAAGTCAGGTATGCGTGCGATGCCCGATGCCCAATGCCCAATGCCCAATGCCCGATGCCCGATGCGTACTTAGTGAGAAAAGCTATAAATGCCCATAATTGAATAAGATTTAACTGATACTTTTTTACGGCAAGGAAATGACATGACACTAAGATACCCCGATGATCTGAAATACCTAGACACTCACGAATACATCCGACTCGAAGGGGAAATAGCCACCATCGGCATTAGCGCCTTTGCAGTTGACCAACTCGGTGATATTGTGTTTCTAGATTTGCCTGAAGTTGGTGCAGCGCTAGAAAAAGGCGAAGCTTTCGGTACAGTCGAGTCAGTGAAAGCAGTTGAAGACTTGAAAGCGCCTGTGACCGGTACAGTTGTAGAACGCAATGATGACATTATAGAGTCTCCCGAAAACTTGGCAGAAGACCCCTATGGGGCTGGGTGGTTTCTGAAAGTGCGCGTTGACAACGCTAGCGATGCGGATGATGCTTTGTCGGTTCAAGACTATCGCAAAATGGTAGAAGGGGATTGACGTACTCCCCGGCATGAATGCACGGGGATTCTTAAAGGATGTTACGAAGCGGGCTTAAGCTGCGCTTCTCCACTCTTCTTCCTGCTTCTCGGATTCTTAACTAGACTGTTGCCAGTCCCCGTCAGACCATCTCCACAGGCAATTTCATCCAGGATGCGTCCCACCCCAGAGATCCCACGATTGCGGATCACTTGTGCGGCTGCAATATCTCTATGAGTTGTGTAGCCGCATTCGGGACAAGAATGAATCCTGTCCTTCAATTCTTTTTTGCCAGTATGCGTGTCGCACTGTGGACACACTTGGGAGGTAAAGTCCTTATTTACCTTGCCAAAGTAAACGCCGCGCTTCCAGCATACCCATTCCAAGATGGATACAAATTGACCAAACCCAGCGTCTAAAGTATGCTTACCGAGCATCCCTTTAGCCCATGCCCGAAAGTCAATATCCTCTACAAACAGCATCCCCGCGCCGTCACAAAGTTTGTGAGCTAGCTTAAAGTGCCAATCTTTGCGGGTATCGGCAATGTGTTGATGAAGTCGTGCAATTTTCTGATTGAGCTGGCGTCGATTGCCAGAGCCAAGTTTTTTATGCTTCAGTCTGCGTTGCAGTAATGTCAACTCGCGTTGCAGTGAATTTAGAAAGTTTGGGCGCTCTATCAGCGCGCCTTCAGAAGTTGCAGCAAATTTGTCCAGCCCTAAATCAATTCCGACAGGGTATCCTGTGGGCACAGTGTCAGGCACGCTAACAGCGCTTTCGAGTGTCAGCATAAGAAAGTATCCAGAAGCCTTACGAACAATTCGAGCTTGCTTAACTACAAACCCGTCAGGAATTTCGCGAGACTTGATATACCCCATCCACCCCAATTGAGGCAGCTTGATTTGATTACCCTTCAAGAATTGACTTTTGCCCATTTGTGGATATACAAATGATCGCATTGCATCACGCTTCTTGAACCTGGGGAACCCCATTCCCTTGCGCTTCATATCTACAAACGCGGTTTCAAGTTTCCTTAAAACCTGCTGCAAGACCTGAGCGTTGACTGTTGCTAACTCAGGAAAAACGGTCTTTGCTTGAGTTAGCGCATTGGCTTGTACGTAGTAGTTTGGGTATGGCGCATCCGCTGGAATCATGTACTCAGAGGTAATTGAACAAGCATTAATTGGGCACTTACGCGAGTTGTACCAGTCTTTGCGCTCACGCAAAGCAAAGTTCCACACCTTTCGACACACATCTAAAGTGCGCTCAATCAGTTGGATTTGCTCATCCGTGGGTATTGCCTTGTACTCGTAAGTTAATGTCAGCATTGTTCAATTACCTCCTACAAAATACTACACCATTTTGTAGGATTATTCCGGGCTGAACTCAAAACATTTTGACGCTGCTGGCTTAAGCCTGCCTCTAGCTTTCATACCCTGCGGGAAAGACCGGGGTTCTCAGCATACGCACTATAGGAGAGAGGGGGAGAGGGGGAGATTGGAAAAATCTCTTCTCTTGCTTTTTCCCTCGAACCTCAAACCCTCAAACCTGAAAATTAATTCGCTACATCCGTTACAAAATCCTCTGTCGAACCGTTATATCCGCTACAAAATTCTTTACCAAACCACCACATCCATTAAATCCACTACCCAATCCGTTGCCGAACTTCCTTTGCGAAATGTTACAAACAAAGAAGCAACAATCGATTCAGGAGAATTACCCTTGGTACTCTACAGCCCGCAAATTGAACCCAGCCAACAGCAAAACCTTTCTTCCATCGACGGTTTTGCGGGGCGGCACATTGGCCCAACACCCAGCGAAATCCAGCAAATGCTAGATGTTTTGGGTATTTCCAGCCTTGATGAGTTAATTGACAAAACGGTTCCAGCGGCAATTCGCATTTCTCAACCCCTACAACTTCCCACAGCCAAAAGCGAGTACGCTGCTTTGGCAGAATTGAAAGAAATTGCTGCTAAAAATCACGTATTTCGATCGTACATCGGGACAGGATATCACAACTGCATCACACCCCCAGCCATCCAGCGAAATATCCTGGAAAATCCCGGCTGGTATACAGCCTACACTCCCTACCAAGCCGAAATTGCCCAAGGGCGATTAGAAGCTTTGCTGAACTTCCAAACCATGATAATCGAGCTCACCGGTTTGGAAATTGCTAACGCTTCCTTGTTGGATGAAGCGACTGCGGCGGCGGAAGCAATGGCGGTGAGTTACGGCGCTAATAAAAATAAAGCAAAAGCGTTTTTTGTCTCGCAAGATTGTCACCCTCAAACCATCGAAGTGGTGCAAACTCGCGCTAAACCGCTGGGAATTGAAGTGATTGTCGGCGACCATCAAAGCTTTGAGTGCGATCGTACAATTTTCGGTGCACTCCTGCAATACCCAGCGACTGATGGCGCAATTTATGACTATAGCGATTTTATTCGATCGGCACATCAAGCCGGCGCCTTAGTCACAGTAGCCGCCGATATTTTGAGTCTTTGCATCCTCACACCCCCCGGCGAATTCGGCGCTGACATAGCCGTAGGAAGCACCCAGCGCTTCGGAGTGCCGATGGGATTCGGAGGGCCCCACGCAGCTTATTTCGCGACGCGAGAAGAGTTTAAACGGCAAGTTCCAGGGCGAATTGTTGGCGTTTCCAAAGATGCTAACGGCAAATCTGCTTTACGTTTGGCTTTGCAAACTCGCGAACAGCACATCCGCCGCGAAAAAGCAACTAGCAATATTTGTACCGCCCAAGTTTTGCTAGCAGTGATGGCGAGTATGTATGCTGTTTATCACGGCCCGTCTGGACTCAAACAAATTGCCGAACAAGTACGCAGTTTAACCGCAATTTTAGCATCTGGTCTTGCCAGCTTTGGATACAAAATTGGCGATCGACCTTTCTTCGATACTCTCCGGGTAGAATTGGGAGATAAACCGCTATCGGAAGTTCTACAAGCCGCTCAAAATCGCCACATTAATCTGCGGGTGTTCGACGAAACAACCGTGGGGATTACTCTGGATGAAACTGTCACGGCCGAAGATGTTAAAGAGTTGTGGAAAATCTTTGCACGGGAGAAGGATTATATCAGGGGTGACGGCGAGAATTCTCTGAGCGTTCCGCTGAATGCAGACGCCTTCACTTCCTATATGATGTTACCTGAGTTTTGCGATCGTACAACCAGTTATCTCACCCATCCAGTTTTCAACAGCTACCACTCGGAAACCGAACTTTTGCGGTATATGCACCGCTTGGAAGCCAAGGATTTGTCGCTAAATACATCGATGATTCCCCTAGGTTCCTGCACAATGAAATTGAACGCCACAGCCGAGATGGTTCCCGTGACATGGGCGGAATTTGGTAACATACATCCCTTTGCACCGCGCAACCAAACTCGCGGCTATCAAATGATGTTCGTGCAACTCGAACAATGGCTGGCAGAAATCACCGGTTTTGCCGGAATTTCCTTGCAGCCAAACGCTGGTTCCCAGGGCGAATATGCGGGATTGTTAGTAATTCACCAATACCACGAACACCGAGGTGAATCTCACCGCAATATCTGTTTGATTCCCCAGTCAGCCCACGGTACAAATCCGGCTAGCGCGGTGATGGCTGGGATGAAAGTAGTTGCTGTCGAGTGCGATTCCCAGGGAAATATTGATGTTGCCGACTTGCAGAAAAAAGCTGAAAAGCACAAAAATGAACTCGCTGCTTTGATGGTAACATATCCGTCTACCCACGGCGTGTTTGAGTCAGAAATCAAAGAAATTTGCGATATTGTCCACAACTGCGGCGGACAAGTTTATATGGACGGCGCCAATATGAACGCTCAAGTTGGTTTGTGCCGTCCCGGTGATTTTGGTGCCGATGTTTGTCACTTGAATTTGCACAAAACTTTCTGCATTCCCCACGGAGGTGGCGGCCCGGGTATGGGGCCGATTGGAGTCATGTCTCATTTGGTGGAATTTTTGCCTTCTACTGATACAGAATCAAGAGCTTACCCCCCCCAACCCCCCCTTGCTAAGGGGGGGAGCAAGATAGAATCGTCCCTTAGTCAAGGGGAGAGTAAGATAGAATCAGTTGGTGCTGTTTCGGCTGCGCCTTGGGGAAGTGCGAGTATTTTGACTATTTCTTGGATGTACATTCGGATGATGGGAGGAGTTGGTTTAACTGAGGCGACAAAAGTTGCAATTCTGAATGCGAATTACATGGCAAAACGGTTAGAATCTTATTATCCGGTTTTGTACAAAGGGAAATCGGGTTTGGTAGCGCACGAGTGCATTCTGGATTTGCGACTTCTCAAGAAAACCGCAGGGATTGAAGTCGAAGATATCGCCAAACGCTTGATGGATTACGGCTATCACGCGCCGACGGTTTCTTGGCCCGTCGCTGGTACAGTAATGGTGGAACCGACGGAAAGCGAATCGAAGCAGGAATTAGACCGTTTCTGCGATGCCATGATTGCGATTCGTGGGGAAATTTCCGAGATTGAAAATGGTAATGTGGACGCGCAAAATAACGTATTGAAAAATGCGCCGCACACCGCAGAATCTCTGATGGTTGATGAGTGGAACCATCCTTATACTCGCGGCCAAGCTGCTTATCCGACTCCTTGGACTCGCGAATATAAGTTTTGGCCTGCGGTGGGTAGGATAGATAATGCTTTTGGCGATCGCAATTTTGTCTGTTCTTGTCTGCCAATGGAGGCTTACACTTAAGGTTGCAATCCCTGAGTCTAAATCCCCTCCCATCTCAGGCAGGGCTGTTTCATTCCCAGGGAAACGATGCTTTTGTAGGGGTAGTGGATGGTGCGTGCCTACCCTCTTCGTCCACGATTTTGTATGTGTTTCAGAGATTGGGGCGGGCACTCTTGGCACCGCCCCTACAAGAGAATGAAACAGCCCTGCCTCCCATATCCCACATCTCCGTCTAGAGAGATAAAATTTGAATAAAACTAGGTAATTTAGGAGATTTTTTCTCCTAAATACCGTTTTATGCTACCATAGTTCCTGAAACTAGCGGAATCCTATTCCTCCTCATGGGTAAAAACAATGTTAATTCAACTTACTATAGAAAATTTCTTATCCTTCAGGGATGAAGTCACTTTTAGTATGGTGGGAGTTAATAGCGATCGACAACATATAGATCACCTTGCTGAAGATATAGCAGAAAAAGGGCGATCGATCTTGCCAATTGCAGCAATCTATGGAGCAAACGCAGCAGGAAAATCAAACCTAATTGAGGCCATCAGTTTTGCCAAAAACTTAGTGGTACAGGGAACTCGCAGCACTCAAACTATCCCTGTTTCTCCATTCAAATTGGGCGATTATAGTAAGCAGCCAAGCAAGTTCGAGTTTATTTTTACCCATAAAGGCGATCGATATTCCTACGGCTTTAAATTAAATAGAGAGCAAATATTTGAAGAATGGCTATATGGAATTCCTGATGGCAAAAAGCAGGAAGTGATGTACTTTGAGCGGGTTACTTCATCGAAAAAAGAAACTACAGTTGAATATGGTTCAAAGCTTAAAGGTAGAAGTAAGAAGCGCGAACAGTTTCTCGATTTTATTGCAGAAGGAACTCGCCCAAACCAACTTTTTTTAACAGAATCTCTGGAGAGAAACGTTGTAATTTTACAACCTGTTTTTGAATGGTTCAGAAAAGTATTAACTCTTATTCCAGCAGAAGCCGATTATACTGGCTTAGAAATTAGTGTACTCAGCGATGAATCATTCACAGACTTTATGAGTGAGTTTCTGAAATTTGCAGGAACAGGAATTGACTCCATAGTCACAGAAAAACTAGAGTTGGATTTTGAGCGACACTTTCCAACAATGCCTAAAGTTTTAAGAGATAATCTGATTCAAGCCCTGAATCAAGCAGAAAAAAATTCAATCGTAATGATTGAAAACTTAGGAGGTACAAGAGATATCCTGTTTAAGGATGATGAGAGTCAAGTAATTTTGATTCAACTCAGAACTCGTCATCGCAGTGAAGATGGAGGATTTGTTGATTTTTCCATAGAAGAGGAATCAGAAGGAACTCAACGTCTGATTAATCTAATTCCGGCTTTGTTTATTCTCAAACAAGAAGAAGAAAAAGTCTTTTTCCTTGATGAACTAGATAGGCGCTTGCATCCTCTGCTTTCTCGTAACTTTGTCCAACTAGCAATTAATTGTAGAGACAAAAACAACCAACTGATCTTTACAACCCATGATACCAATTTACTCGACCTAGGTTTACTCCGCCGTGATGAAATTTGGTTTGTTGAAAAAAGCGAACAAGGTGCCTCTAATCTTTATTCCTTAGCCGAATTCAAAATGAGACCAGACCTGAAGATTGAGAAAGGCTATTTGAATGGACGTTTTGGGGCTATCCCCTTCTTTGGAAACCCTGAAAATCTAGGGTGGCTTAATTGTGAAACCGCTGTATCTGTCACAACAAACTAATAGCAATGGGAAAAATTAAGCGCACAAAATTATTAGATAGGCAACAGGATCGGAGAGATGCCAAACTATTTATCGTTGCTACGGAAGGCAAGGAAACCGAAAAACAATATTTTAGGATATTTAATAGCAGCAGAATTAAAGTCGAGATATTAGCAACTACAGAAGACGGCAAATCTTCACCTGAATATGTTTTAGAGCGTTTAGATATATTCAAAGAGCGATACGATCTAGATGAGGATGATATGCTTTGGCTGGTTTCCGATGTGGATCGTTGGGGGGCAAAGAAATTGAGTTCTGTCTGTAGTCAAGCTAGGCAAAAAGGCTATAATTTAGCTATTAGCAATCCTTGTTTTGAAGTATGGTTAACTTTACACTTTGAAGAACTTAATAATCAAGATAGGACTTGCGATAATTTCAAGGCAAGACTGCGGACAATTTTAGGAAGTTACAATGGTAGTAATTTAGATATCTCTGCTTACAAGCAAAACATAGAAAATGCAGTAAATAGAGCAAAGAACCTACATCAAATTTCTCAGCAAGATTGGCCACCAACCCTAGGGACTCATGTTTATAGACTGGTTGAGATTCTACTGGAAAGCTTGGGTAAAGATTTGTGACTTGAACATTTGCTATCAGAATCAAAATCATTAATCTCTTCTCTTACCTCTGCGCCCTCTGCGCCCTCTGCGCCCTCTGCGGTTCAAATCACTCCCCAAAAACCCTCAACCAAAATTCCCCCATCTCAGCTATAATCAAAACGATCCTCTCCATCCTCACAAACCCGCCATGAGACGCTGGCCCGACGGACAACAACTAGACGACGGCAAATACATCATCGAAGAATACCTAGGTGGGGGCGGATTCGGTGAAACCTACCGCGCTCAAAATCGCCATGAAGGTAAGTCAGTTGCGATCAAAACTCTGAATCTTTTCCAACAATTCCAGCCGGATTTTGCTAAAACACAAAATAAATTCCTCAAGGAAGCCATGTCTTTAGCCAAGTGTCGTCATCCCCATATTGTCGAAGTTTATGATATATTTCGCGAGGGTGATTTCAATTGTATGGTAATGGAATTAATCGATGGGATTGATTTGTATACCCATCTCAAAGAAAACGGCCGTTTGTCGGAACAAAAAGCTTTGTCGATGATTCAGCAATTAGGCGATGCACTGACTTGCGTCCACAAGCAAAACCTGACTCACCGCGATGTTAAGCCCGAAAATATTATGCTCAGAAAGCGCGGTATGGAAGCTGTTTTGATTGATTTTGGTTTGGCGAGACAGGCGACTTTATCGGGAAAGTTAATGACTAATAGTAGCAGGGGGACTGAGCATTACGCACCCATTGAACTTGCGGAACAACGCTCTCAACTTGGCCCTTATACTGATGTTTATTCTTTGGCGGCGACGCTGTATAATATGCTCACAGATAACAAGCCGATTCCGTCGCCCGGTAGAAAGATTATTGATCCTTTTATTCAGCCAAAACAGTATGATAATAAAATTAGCGACAGGGTGAATGCGGCGATTATGAAAGGGATGGAGTTGGAACCGCAAAATCGCCCGCAGTCGGTGCAGGAATGGTTGGATTTGCTGATACCGAAACCAGTGGTATTGCCATCACCAAAAGTTAGCCCTCAGCCAGCACAAAAATCTTTTGAAATGCCGCCGCCAAAACCAGTGGCTGCTGAGACTACGCGGGTTATTTCAGCCGTGGGGATGGATTATATAAACTTGCGAAATTTATTGGCGGCAAAAAAGTGGCAAGAAGCCGATAAGGAAACGGCGAGAGTGATGTTGAAGGTGGCGGGTAGGGAGGAAGAAGGATGGCTGGATACGAAAAGTATTGATAAATTTCCCTGCGAGGACTTGCGAACCATTGACCAACTTTGGGTAAAATACAGCGATGGGCACTTCGGCTTTTCGGTGCAAAAGCGCATCTATCAAAGTTTGGGGGGAACTAGGAAATATGATGAAGTTTGGGAGAAGTTTGGCGACAAGGTAGGCTGGAGAAAAAGCGGGGAATGGCTGAACTACAAAAACCTCACTTTTTCAGAGAAAGCACCAGAAGCTCACCTCCCGGGTGTGTCGGCGGCGGGGGCTTTGGGGGTGTATGGCGTGGGCGGGCGGCGTGGGTGGTGGGTTGTGTCTTCTCTCGTGGCGAGACTTGTAGACTGTAACATCTAAGCGTTTCAGGATTTCATAAAGATTTACAACAAAGCCCAAAAGCACGAAGCCATGCCCTGTCTACCTTTCCGACGGGGTTGTCGGGACATAACGAGCAAATAATCAAAGTAAAATCAATCTCAGAAACCGGGTTTCTGCGATAATTTACGCATCATCACCCAGATTCAGGAAGAAACCCGGTTTCTACCTCCCCACCAACAGCTTCCAAACTCCATAACGCAAGAAACAAAATTTGTAGTTTGCATCAACAACAAATACTAAGCAACCAACAATAAAACTCAAACAACTCTTACTCCCCCCCTTACCAAGGGGGGGCTGGGGGGGGTTAAAATACCAGCAACCAACAAAAAAACTCAAACAACTCTTACTCCCCCTTACCAAGGGGAGGCTAAAATACCAGCCACCCACAAAAAAAACTCAAACAACTCTTACTCCCCCCCTTACCAAGGGGGGGCTGGGGGGGGTTAAAATACTCAGCAACCAACAATAAAATCCCATACAACAATGACAAAACTCTACAACAAAAGCTCAGAAAAATTCAAACGCCAGAAGCTTCGCAGAGAAATGACACCAGCGGAAAAGGATTTATGGGAAAAGATCAGAAACAGACAGCTTGAAAATTGTAAATTTCGCCGACAATACAGTGTAGCAGCATTCGTAATGGATTTTTATTCACCAGAAATCAAGTTGGCACTGGAAGTTGATGGTGACAGCCATTTTGTGGATGGCGCTGTAGAATATGATGCAGAAAGGCAAGAGTTTATTGAGTCGGCTAGGATTAATTTTTTGAGGTTTACTAATGAGGATGTTTATCATAATTTGGATGGGGTTTTGGAGGTGATTGTGGAGGGGATTAAATCGTTGAGAACATCGGGTGTTTTACCCCCCCCAGCCCCCCCTTGCTAAGGGGGGGAGCAAGAGTTTGCCCTTTGTTTAGGGTGGGGAGTAAGGGTTAGGAGGGTAGATTAGATTTAATCGTTTATTGCATTAACTCTCTTACCCCCCCCAGCCCCCCCTTGCTAAGGGGGGGAGTAAGAGTTCGCCTCTTGTTAAGGGTGGGAAGCAAGATTTTAAATCATCCAAAGTTCAAAATTGAATAATCGAAAATCTATAATTTATATGAGTTCAAAAGTTACCCTCACTATCACCGCAGGCAATCTCAAAGGCAAAGAATTTATCTTTGATACTCGCACAACTTGCATTATTGGCCGCGCTAAAGATTGCTATCCCAAGATTCCCGATGACGAAAAACACCGCACAATCTCGCGCTATCACTGTTTGCTAGATATCAATCCTCCCGACATCCGGGTGCGCGATTTTGGTAGCAAAAATGGTACTTTTGTGAATAGTAAGAAAATCGGTCAGCGAGAAGCACATCAATCTCCCGAAGATGCGGCTCAAATTCAATTTCCAGAATACGACTTGCAGGAGGGAGATGAATTTACACTCAGCGATACTTCTTTTAGAGTTGCGGTTGACCTTGACCCGGAAATTGCCAAAACAGCCCAACAACAATCACCCCCTACTGTTCCTTCAAATCAAGAGAATTTGTGGGAGATGCTGAAAGCTTTTCTGTTCAAAGCTGTGGGGGGTCAAAATAATATTGGGGTTCTCGGTGATTATGTTTTGCTGAAGGAGTTGGGTAAGGGTGGTTTTAGTTTGGTTTATTTGGCGCGACACAAGTTAACTAATGAAAAAGTGGCGCTGAAGGTGATGTTACCAAAGGTGGCGGCGAATCAGCGGGCTGTGAATTGGTTTTTACGGGAAGTTGAGAATACTAAATGTTTGAAGCATCCCAATGTGGTAGGATTTAAAGAGTCGGGTTATGCTGATGATACTTTCTTTTTTACGATGGAATACTGCGAGGGTGGCAGTGTTGTTGATTTGATGGCAAAACGCGGTGTTAGCACTTTGCCGATCGCCGAATCTATAAGTATTATTACACAAGTTTTAGATGGTTTGACTTATACGCACAATGCGGAAATCCCCAATGTCAGGTTGGCTGATGGTAGTTTTGCGAAAGGAAGGGGTTTGATTCACCGGGATTTGAAGCCTGGGAATATTTTTCTGGCGAATGTGGGCGGGAAACAAGTTGCTAAGATTGGGGATTATGGGTTAGCCAAGGCTTTCGATCAGGCGGGTTTAAGCGGTTTAACTTTGAGTGGTAATGCTGTTGGTACGCCGTATTTTATGCCGCGACAGCAAGTGCTTGATTATAAGTATGCGAAGCCGGAGGTTGATGTTTGGGCGGCGGCGGCTTGTTTGTATGTGATGATTACGGGGTGTTCGCCTCGCAATTTTGCCGGATTAGATCCGTTTCGTGCTGTGTTGGATAATGATGTGGTTCCGATTCGCGATCGCACTTCCTCGATCCCTCAACCGTTAGCCGCAGTTATCGATCGCGCTTTAATCGACAATCCTGAAATTTATTACAAAAGTGCAGGAGATTTTAAACAAGCTCTATTAAAAACTATATCACAAAATTAATGAATTTACGATTTTTATTGCAGTCTCCCGAAAATAAACCTCGTTGGCTTGTCCTATTTTTATTGGGTTTAATCGCCGCATTCGCGATCGCCGCAACAACAGCCTACTTCAAAAGCGCGTTAGCGAAGCTGGCCGTAGGCATCGCCCAAAACAGTATATCCTTATCTGTAGACGTGACAGCCGATCGCCATTCCATCAGTCCCGACATCTACGGTATGAACGATTTTGCCATAGATCCGGCTCTCGCCAAAGAGTTGCGAATTCCGGTGGAACGCTGGGGCGCCAATCACACTAGCCGTTACAACTGGTTAGTCGATTCTTCCAACGTCGGCGATGACTTCTTTTTCGTGGGCGGGGGCGACAACAAAAACCCTATTCCCGGCGATTCCATCGACAAAATTGTCAAAACTAACCGCAATAACGGCAGCAAAAGCATCGTTACCATCCCGATGATAGGCTATGTAAATAAGTTTAGCACCTGGAACTGCGGCTTTCGAGTATCCAAATACGGCGCGCAAGAAAAAACCAATCCCTACATTTTTCCCGAAGGCGATAAGTGCGGCAATGGGAAGCGTCCCGACGGCACTTTAATTACTAATAATAACCGCCTTGATGTTAGTATTGTCAGCAACCCAGAATTTCAAGAAAAGTGGGTTAAGCACTTAGTTAAAACCCACGGTACTGCCACTAACGGTGGTGTCCAAATTTATCAAATGGACAATGAACCAAGCGGTTGGGGAAACACTCACCGCGACGTTCATCCAGAACCGACAAGTTATGACGAATTGCGCGATCGCACTTTCCAATATGCGTCAATGGTAAAAGCCGCAGATCCCACCGCTAAGGTACTCGGGCCGTCGGATTTTGGCTGGCCGGTTTATGTGGATTCTGGCGTTAAGGGCGATCGCGAAAAACACGGCGGCGTCTGGTTTGCGCGGTGGTACTTGCAGCAAATGCGCGCCTACGAAAAGCAAAAAGGTGTTCGCATCCTCGACTATTTCGACCAACACTACTATCCTCTCGTCGATGACCTCTGTTTGGCGAATTGTCCCGCCGGCGATGCTAAGACGCAAGCAGCCCGGTTGCGATCGACTCGTTCTCTGTGGGACAGCACTTATACTGATGAAAGTTGGATTGGTAAATACAATCCGCCGCTAACAATTATACCCCGGTTTCGAGAATGGGTCAAGCAAGATTATCCAGGTACAAAAGTCGCCATTACTGAATACAATTGGGGCGGTTTGGAGTCGATGAACGGTGCCTTAACTCAAGCCGAGATCCTGGGGATATTTGGGCGGGAACAACTGGATTTAGCGACGCTGTGGGGGCCTCCCAAGTCTTCGGAACCGGGGGCTTATGCCTTCCGAACCTACATGAATTATGACGGTAAGGGCGGTAAGTACGGGGAGACTTGGGTGCGATCGCAAAGTACAGATGCAGGACAGTTGTCAATCTACGGATCGCAACGCACTAAGGACGGTGCTTTGACGCTGGTAATCATTAACAAAACCAGTAAAAACTTGACCAGTAACTTGAGTCTCAAAGGCTTTAAGCCAGGTGCCAAAGCTCAAGTTTACACCTACAGCGAGGCGAACTTGCAGGCGATCGTCCGTCAGAGCGATTTAAGTGTCAGCGCTGCTGGATTTAAGGCAACTTATCCCGCAAATTCTATCACATTGGTAGCCCTGCCCAAAGCCTAAAAAACAAGTTCGTAGTAAGGACTTTAGTCCTGCTTCAGGTTCGTAGTAAAGACATTAGTCCAGGTTCGTAGTAAGGACTTTAGTCCTTCTTTCTGGGGCGAACCTCCTTCCAAGCAGGTTCGTAGTAAGGACTTTAGTCCTTCTTTCTAGGGCGAACCTCCTTCCAAGCGGGACAATCGCTATCATTCCAATCTAATCAGATTTGGTATGACTGCCAACTTTTTGGAAAGGACTAAAGTCCTTACTACAAACCGAGCGCCAAGTTTGTAGTAAGGACTTTAGTCCTTATTTAATGAGCCTCCATCCAAGCAATACACTTCTGCATTTGCTCGGCCATCGTTTCTCGATCGGCATCATACCTCCGCCCATGTCCCGGCAACACCCATTCAAAGGAGTAATTAGCCAAGTTTCGCATTGATTTGATTTGTTCCGACCAAGAATACCAACAGGCATTAGGAAAGCCAATTAGCTGCTGCAAATTATCCGACCAGGCGAGATGGTCGCCGCTAAACAAAAACTTGTTCTTATACAGTAAAACCGTGTGACCTTTCGTGTGACCTGGAACAGTTACAATTAACAAATCCTCAGCTAGTTGATGCGGTTCGCTGCCAGACAATTGAATTTCTACACTGCGAGTATCCGCGTTAATTTCGTCAGCATGAAGGATGCGATCGCATCCAAAATGCTCCCGGTACTTTTGATGGTCTGCTACATCGTCCCGGTGAGTCAAATATAGATACCGAATACCACCCATTGCTTCTATGTTTTTGACTAGCGGCGGTACAAAACGGGGAGAATCAACTAAAACATTGCCCTCTGGGCGCACAATTAAATAACTAGCAGCGCCGTAGGATTTCTCTGAGTGGTAGCCGCAGTGGTAGATATTTTCGGTGACGAGTGCGGGCAAATGTTGCTGAACTTCTTTGATGTTTTTGGGTTTTTCAACAGTGCCGATCGAACTTGTGGGACAAGACAGCAAAGCTGCGAGACCTCGCATTTCTGCTGTTTCGTTTGTCGGCTGTTGGTAAACCGCAGATTGTTCTCCGGCTTGAGTAAATACTTCCGGTGCCATCCACCGACAAGTATCGCAGTCAATGCAGGTACTGTCTACATAAAAATTACCGCTAATGTTTTCAGTGCGCCGCCGATTAATGTTAGCCATTTTTCTACCTTTTAATAACCAATAGAAATAATTGTAAATTATACCAAATCCGGCTTAAATATCCTTTCTTAGTCCGCGGAGGCGGACTTTGTTCGTGTAGCAGCGGTTTCAACCGCCGAGTAGAATAATTAAAGCCCCAATTTATTCAATAAGTCGGGGCTTTAATCATTATATTATTTTAACTTCTACTGCTTCTGGCCCGCTGGAAAAGCACCAGCTTTCAGGGCCACAGTCACAGGTTGTCCCCCGCGGCTCAACTCAAGCTGCATATCCTTGCCTACGGTACTTTGCTCCACAATTTGCTGTACGCTGCCAGCATCGGTGACTTCTGTACCGTTGATTTTTTTGATCACGTCGGCAACGCGCACTCCAGCTTGTGACGCCGGCGAATTTTTCGCAACTCCCATAACTAACACGCCTTTATCTTCAGTCAGCCTCAATTTGGCGTTGGGATTTTTGTTGAATTCTGCTTTGACTTCGGGAGTAATGCTCAACATCCGAACGCCGAGATAAGGATGTTCGGCTTTTCCGGTAGTGACTAATTGGTTGGCAATTTGTTGCGCCCGATCGATCGGAATCGCAAAACCCAACCCTTGGGCACCTTCAATAATCGCCGTATTCATGCCGATAACTTGACCGCGCTGGTTCAGCAACGGGCCGCCGGAATTGCCGGGATTGATGGCGGCGTCGGTTTGAATAAAGCTGACGCGCTTGTCGGGAACGCCCACATCGGCGCTAGAACGGCCTGTCGCGCTAATAATACCGACAGTCACGGTATTGTCCAAACCGAGGGGATTGCCGATCGCGATCGCCCATTCTCCCGGCTGTAAATCTTCCGATTTACCCAAATTCACCACAGGCAAATTGGTAGCCTCAACTTTAACAACAGCCACATCAGTAACTGTATCTACGCCCAAAACTTTGCCTGCAAATTCGCGACCGTCCTTCAGTTTTACCGTCACCGTATCTGCGCCATCAACAACGTGAGCGTTAGTCAAAATGCGGCCGTCGGAACCAAAAACAAAACCCGAACCAGAGCCTCGTTGTACTCGATTTCCCGGCTGAGGCCCAATGGGAGAATCTGGGTCGAAGAAGCGGCGGAATTGTTCGGGAATCTCTTCTGGAGATTGGTTTTTCACTGTGCGAGACGAGTTAATTCGTACTACTGCCGGGCCGACTTCCTGCACTACTTTAGTCACAAAATTAGAGTCTTGATTCGGCAATATATTTGCAGGTAAAGCTGAGATTGGCGCTGCGCTTGCAGGTTGTTCGGCTTTGATAGCATTAGAACTGCCAGAAACTTGCGAATTTAGGGCGTTGCAGCCGACAGTTGCCGTGGAGCCGAGCAAAACTAGGGATAAAAAAGCAAGTTTTTTCGGCACAGAAAAACGACGAGAAGGTTGAGTTTGATTAGATTTTTGGGGGGTTGACATAGTATTAATTTGCTAGGAGAATGGGCGAAATTTATAATTATGGTTTGGTAGTTTTAGCACCTAGTGCAATCAACTTAGAACTCAAGGTTCTTTCATTTTAATTGAAACATTTATCAGATGTGTTTGGGTGGTGGGATTTACCCTACAGGCTGGAGTAGAAACCAGACTGTTGCAGGCAAATTGTTGATTTTAGGTGGTCAGCGCGATCGCCCTGGGTGAGGACTGACGAATTGCCACACCTGCGATAATACCAACTACGGTAACGGATCCGCATATTCCGCATTTCCTGGAAAATCTTCATGGCCTTGCTACCGGCGGCCCATAACTCAAACAAAAATGTTGGGTTTGTTTCCTTAGCCTGCAATGAAACCGGTGCGTTGCTCGCTCGAAACAGTCGCTCTTTCTTGAGGATTGTCGATGTATCCCTATCCTACGGCTATGAACGTTAATCTAAAATATAGCGGTTTTCAAAAAAGTGAGATATGCCCTATGCCCTATGCCCTATGCCCATGAGTACCTCATATGAGAGCTCGAAAGGCTATAGTATTATTTTTCCGTAGGTTCGATCGCAATACGCTTCACTTAACACGATCCGAAGAGAGGAGCGCTCTTTGAAGGGATCCGTTCGCCTTTATGCCTTCGGTGAAGGGTAGGAAAGCAAACTGTGTCTATTTTTCATAGTTTTTCCCTGTTGGAATCTCCGTTCTGAACTTTATTGGGTTCAATGGAACTAACCGCATCAATTTCCCTCGACTTGTTCCTCGAACTTTCCAAAATATCAACAGTATTCTTAATAAAACCAGCCATCGGTACAGCAACTAACAAACCTGCTACTCCCGCCACCTTAACTCCCACTAACAGAGAAACTAAAATCCACACCGGATTGAGACCGATAAAACCACCTAATAATCGAGGAGCAACCCCGCTTTCAATTACTTGCTCTATGACTGTCGCGACAGCTAAAACTGTCACACCGAGCCAAAAGTTGCTTAGTGTAATCAGCAAACTGACAACGCAAATACTGAAAGGTGCTCCGAAGGGAATCATCGTCATTACACCGACACCCAAACCGAAAAGCAGCCCGAAGGGAACTCGCAAAATTAAAAAAGCCACAGTCATCGACAGTCCCATCAAACCCGCCAAGGTTGCTTGTCCGACGAAGTAGTTGTGGAAGCTTCGCGCCAGCAACTGTCGCAATTGCAGGCTCTGTTTGGAGGGAAACCATTTAAACAATCCTTCCCACACGCGATCGCCATGCAAGAGCAAGTAGAATGTCAGAACTATTGTCAGCAGAAAATTCACCAGACTGTCTGCCGCACCCAAGCCAAATTTGAGGATTTCGCCAGTGAGAGACTGCAATTGAGTTGAAAGTCGATCGCTCAATTGAGTAGTCAAACCGCTAACATCAATGCGAAGATTGCGATTTTCCGCCCACTTGTTGAACGCTTCAATCTGTTCCGTACCAGAAACTATCCAAGTTGGGAGTCGGGTAGCGAGTTCAGTGATTTGGTTCAGCAGAATCGGGGCCAGAGTGACACCTAAAACCACCAATATCAGTAAAGTTACGAACAATACCGACAAAACTGCGCGATCGCGCTTCATCCCGTATTTACGCAGAAAACGCACTGGATAATCTAGCAAAAAAGAGAACACTGTAGCGATTACCAAAACAGTAATCAGAGCGCGAAAATATTCAAACACTAGGAGGGCTAACCAGCAGTTGAGTACCGCTAGAGGGAATAACAGTCCGTAAGTCCACCACTGCGGCAGTTTAGTGAAACGTCTCATTAAGTTAACCAAGTTAAAATTTGAGATGCCAGATGTGAGATTGACGCTGCTATTCGCCGTTCTCCGTTAACGATTTTATGTTGCATTTAGTTATACCAGGCTGCTAAAAATTCCCACTTGCTCTGCTAGTAGCAGAAATTGGGCTGTGGGCAGGTACTCCCTGCCACAACCATGTTATCTCGTTTCCGCTGGTATGGATATATTACCTGCGGAATAACTTACTTTTTGCTATTTTTAGGAAAGGAGTTTTAGGCTCACAATTCAAGCTTTTTACCCGTGCCGTTCGAGAGCTAATTGAATTAAACGGTCTGCTAATTCGGGGAAAGAAATACCATCATGTGCCCACATTTGAGGATACATACTGGTAGCTGTAAATCCGGGGAAAGTGTTGATTTCGTTAATCAAAACTTCTCCGGTTGATTCAACGTAGAAAAAGTCTACCCGCGCTAAACCGGCTGCGTCAATGGATAAGAATGCTTGCACTGCCATTTCTTGGATTTGCGAGACGATCGCACTGCTGACCTTTGCCGGAATTGAACACTCGGATTGTCCCTCAGTATATTTAGTTTCGTAGTCGTAGAAATCGCTTTGAAAACTAATTTCTCCCACCGTTGAAGCTTTCGGATTGTCGTTCCCCAAAACCGCACATTCTAGCTCTCTAGCAACCACACCAGCTTCCACAATAATCCGCCTGTCGTAGCTGGCGGCGCCATCAAGAGCGGCTTCTAACTCAGCGCGCGATCGAGCCTTAGAAATGCCCACAGACGAACCCAAATTTGCTGGTTTAATAAAGCAAGGATAGCCCAATTCAGCTTCAATCTTGTCGCACAGTTTGGGGAAAATGCAAGGATTCGACCAGATTTCGGAACGATTGACAGCGATGTATTTTACCTGCGGTAAACCTGCGCGCTCAAAAGCCATTTTCATCGCTATTTTATCCATTCCCAGCGCCGAACCCAAAACCCCGGAACCGACAAAAGGAACTTGCAATAATTTCAGCAATCCTTGCACCGTACCGTCTTCGCCGTTAGGCCCGTGCAAAACCGGGAACCAAACATCTACTCCATTAAAATTAGGAAATTGCCAAGCTTCTCCTGCTTGTGACTCTATTTCCAGAGGTTTGCCGTCGGCTAAGACTTGCTGCGGTAATGTTCCCGACAGCCAGCGGCCGTCTTTTTGGATGTAAAAGGGCAGAACTTCGTATTTAGAGGCATTTTCGTCAGCAGCGAGGGCGCGGGCGATCGCCCTTGCCGAACTAATAGAGACTTCATGTTCGCCCGATCGCCCGCCGAAGAGTAACCCGATCCGCATCTTCGTCATTTTTCCATACTCCCGATACTTTTTGATAAATATACACGCAGATAGCGCCACTCAAACAGAAAGTATTCGACAGAAAGCGAGAATTCAGGATAATTAAACAAGCTCAAAAACTGACAAAACTTGCGATCTCATCAGAGCAGAGCTACTGGGGCTGTATTGGTTTCACAAAACTGCTGGTAGCCTGAACAAAACAATTACTCGGCGCGCCGCTACCCTCACTTTTTTCTATAAAAAACCAAGGTTGACGTTGGGCATCGTACAAAACCCCCAATCCGCTAGGGCCGAGATAGATTTCAAAATTCTGCCCTGGTTTCAAAGTACCAACTACAGGCCAACTGGCAATATTTAAATTTACCTTGCTCCCTGGATCTTCTATTTCCTGAATAGAGTGCGGGCCCATGCGACATTTGACACCATTCGGATCAGAATTTGTGGCTTCCCAATATCGGTGAGATGTTCTTTTATACTCTCCGCGTTCGTTTGGCTGCGGCAATTCATCTTCTGCGTCTGTTTGAGCAATTGTTTGAGGATTTGACTGTTGTGCGTCGAATTCTGAACTTTGTGTCATGGATTTAAACTCTCTTTTCTTAATAAAAATCAAATCTAATTTGACCGCCAGCCACCAACCTCAGATCCTGTTCAGTCGATCGCCCGCCAACAATGTTAGTAGTGAGGACTTCAGTCCGCATCTATCCAAGGAGTTAACTCCGAAGGATCGGGAGCATCTCATTTTGGTCAAAAGCATTTTTTCTTCGAGTGCGATCTGTCGCGAAATCGCGAGTATTAGCGAGCGGCGACAGCACTACAAATTAGAGTTTTATTGCGGTGTTCCAGCCAGCCACAAAGCTAAATTGCGGACATAAGTTTTGATATCATCTAAAGCCTGTGACTCTGCTTGCATAGTATTTCCCGGCGGTTCGCTCACAAAGCTTGGGCAGCCCATATCCACATTCCAATTATAATCGCAGAAATGATGAAAAGTCGATTGAGCCACTGCACGTCCGAGCTGATTTCCGATCGTATCGGGAGGCCACTCGAAAGCAACAGCGAGGTTAAAAATGCGATCGCTCACCAAACTTTTCCCTTGTGCAATTACCCTACCGTAGCGATCGCCTGGGGGGACACCCACAGCACCTTCATGGGGATGAGCCGGAAAAAACTCGATCGCTTCGGCAGAAGCACCAGGCCTTTGCAAAAGAGAATGCACCGGAGCGATCGGGATAATTCTCTGATAATTCCCATTGCGTCCAGAATGATAATTAGGCCAAGAAATATTAGTAGTATCAACATCATCTCTGCAATGTTTCGATGGATCTGGATCGACATTTTTAGTTTGAAAAAAATGTGCAGCCCCCACACCGGAAAGAGTGCAGATAGACGAACCTAAATCTTGATGGTCGCGAGTTGCCAAAATCCCCCCACCCCGTTGGTGAAAAGCCTTAATTCCCGCACAATCTTTTTCAGTCAAACCGTCTCCTACATCAACAGCAAACAGCCACAGCTCGTCAAATCTTGATTCTCCCAAACTGCTTAGGATTGGGTCATTTCCTTCTATATTTGATTCGCGGTTTCTTGCCGTTACTTGAAATAATTGATTTCCCCGATCGTCCTTCAGATCGGCCAAATAGTCTCGCAACAAAGAGAAACGCTCGATACTCCAGTCATCCTCAGTTGTTGGAATCGTTGTTTGCAGTAAAATGCGAATTGGTTTTTCCATTTTAATCAGGGGAACGGGGAATATTTTTGAGTTAGTAGATATGGAAGGGGAGGAAAAGAAATTAAATTCGCAATCTAATTTAGATTTTCCAGCATTTCGCCAGTCAAACTAAAAGCGCGAATATCAGTAATTTTAACACGCACAATCTTACCAGCCAATTGTGCAATATCCCCCTTAAAAAATGTGAGACGATTGCCACGAGTGCGCCCCATCACCTGAGTTGGATCTTTGAGATTTTGGACTTCCACCAAAACCTCCTCCGTGCGCCCGAAATAGCGCTGCGATCGCTCCATAGCCGTTGTTGTCACGACATGATTGATACGTTGCAGGCGATCGGCTTTTACCTCCTCAGTCAACTGATTTTCCCACAAAGCAGCAGGCGTTCCCGGGCGAGGCGAATAAGCAGCAGTATTCACCAAATCAAAACCCACATCTTCGATCAACTTCAGAGTCTTCTCAAACTGCGCCTCCGTCTCCCCAGGAAACCCGACAATCGCATCAGCCGTAATCGAAGCATCAGGCATATAACGGCGAATCGTATCAACAATTCGCAGATATTTCTCCTGAGTGTAACCCCGAGACATCGCCTTCAGAATCTCATTATCCCCAGACTGAAAAGGCACGTGAAAATGTTCGCAAACCTGCGGCAACTCCGCACAAGCCTTAATCAATCGTTCATTAAAATAGCGAGGGTGGCTAGTAGCAAAACGCAGGCGATCGACTCCAGGAACATCTTGCACAAAATAAAGCAAATCAGTCAAAGTATGTAGGTTGCTACCATCCGGTTTCGTCCCCGGCAAATCGCGCCCGTAAGCATCAATATTCTGCCCCAACAAAGTCACTTCCTTGTAACCTTGACGGCCCAATTCCTCCATTTCAGCCCGAATAGCCTCCGGCATTCGCGACTGTTCAACCCCGCGAACATTCGGCACAACACAATAAGTGCAGCGTTCATTACAGCCATAAATTACATTCACCCAAGCAGTCACCTGGCTGTCGCGGCGAGGCTTAGTAATATCCTCCATAATCTCCACAGCTTCCGTCGCCACAACTTGATTTCCCTGAAAAACTTGTTCCAGCAAATCTTCAAGTCTGTTAGCGTGTTGCGGGCCCATTACTAAATCTAATTCTGGCACTCTACGCAACAGCGCTTCACCTTCCTGCTGCGCCACGCATCCAGCTACAACTAAAGTTAAACCCGGTTCTTTGCGCTTGCGATGAGCTTGCCTTCCCAGGTTAGAATAAACTCTTTGTTCGGCATTATCGCGAATGGTGCAAGTATTGTAGAGAATCAAACTAGCATCGTTAGGGTCTTCCGAGAACTCAAAGCCCATATTTTCCAGAATGCCAGCCATCCGTTCGGAGTCGGCTTTGTTCATCTGGCATCCGAAAGTGGTAATGTGATAGCGGCGGGGTTTAACGGTCATGGCGAATTGCAGGAAAATAAAAAATCTAGGTTTTCAACCTTAACAAGTTATTATAACACTTCTGTGGGTAATATCATATCCAGTTAATTTGCTCCCGATCGAAATCGTTTGTAGTGAGGACTTTAGTCCTCTCTTTTTATGAGGACTAAAGTCCTGACTACAAACTAAATTATCGAAATCGTTTGTAGTGAGGACTTTAGTCCTCTCTTTTTATGAGGACTAAAGTCCTGACTACAAACTAAATTATCGAAATCGTTTGTAGTGAGGACTTTAGTCCTCTCTTTTTCTGCGGACTAAAGTCCTGACTACAAACTAAATTATCGAAATCGTTTGTAGTGAGGAC